>NZ_JBLTJC010000016.1:0-62168 GCF_048158785.1 Streptomyces colwelliae
GGTCTCGGGGAGGGTGCGGTCGATGTGTCCGGCGTCTATGTTGCGGATGATCTCGTCCCACAGGACGCCCCAGTTCTCTTCCCATTGGGGGTACTTGTCGTTCAGCCAGGCCCGTTCGTCCTTCGAGACACCGGCGCTGGTGTTCCAGAAGAGGGTGGGCCGGTAGAACCACAGGCCGAGTTGCATCGCGTGCTGGCCGTTGTCCAGGGAGTACAGGAAGTCGTCCCAGTACCAGGGGCGCTTCAACCCGTAGTCCTCCAGCACTCGTTCGTGCTGGTCGACGATCCACTCCAGCATGAACTCCTTGTAGGACATCTTCCGCTTGTCGAGCGGCGTGTAGTAGTCCATCGCCGGTCCGGTGAGGGTCTGGAAGATCCGGGAGGCACGCCAGAACGCCACGTCCACGATCCGCTGCGCACGTTGCGGGTCGTGGGCCATCACCACCTCCAGGGTGGGGAAGCCCTGTTGGGCGTGGCGGGCCTCGTCGGTCTGGATGGAGGAGAGCAGGTTCGACCAGTTGACGTCACCTGCGGCCATCGCGTCGGAGGCGAGAGCCACGAACTGAATGTTACTGAAGCCGTGTTCAAGGGTCAGGTTGGAGGCGAGGCAGGCTTCCACGCAGTCGGCGCCCAGCATGATGTCGTCGAAGAGGCTCTTCGCCGCGACGACCGCCCACTGGTTGGTGTGGTACGCCTTCTGCGCCCAGTCGAAGCGGGTGTCGTGTTTCAGCAGGGCGTGCGAGAAGCGCAGGCTGAGCTGGGTGTGCCGGGTCTCGTCGAGCAGTCCAAACACGCCGAGGTTGCGCCACTTCGGGGAGGGGGCGAAGCGGCAGAACCGGCTCTGCATGGTGACGGCCATGTACTCGACCATCGTGATCAGTCCCATGTGCATCTGCGAGGCGGCGACATGGGAGGCGGGTAACTGGTCGTAACTCCCCGCCCGTTGAAGGGCGTTGCTCACCGCCTTGACCCCGGACTCCTTCTCCCGCTGGACGCGCACGTAGTCCCGGTACGAGACACGGAACGGCTCCTCCCAGGCGTCCCACGCGTCCTCCGGGATGCCTTCGGCGCCGGTCCACTCCGCGGGGAAGGCGGCACCACGGTCCACGTACGAAAAGGTCCAGTCGAGGTCGCGCGAGGTCTCGTACCAGTCGTCCTGGGTGAGAAGCATGCGGATCACATCCTGATGGAATGGTGCGCGGGCTGCCTCGTAGCCGCATTTTCCACCGGCATACCACCCGCTGCCAGCAGAACGCGGCACATGTCCGACAATCGCCCATGATGCTGACGCTGCGTCAGGACTGTTCAGCGCAGAGCAACTTGGAAACTCTCGCCGCCGTCACGACAATCTCCGGCGAGGACCGGCCCGTTACCCATAGGTGCACCCCCACCTTTCCACGCCCTCATCCCACGAACGCCCTCCCCGACGGCAGTTCGCCTTGCCGGCCCTCGTCGCGACCGCGGTCGCCGCGCTGCGCGGAACGTCACTCCCCCGCGTCCGGCTCACCGGGGCGCGGTGGCGGTGAGGTGTTGAAGGTGGTCCGGAAGTCGCGACCCTGGAGGACCGGGGCGTAGTAACTGCCGCCGCTGATCGCGTTGTTGACCGAGCCGTCGCCGGTGCGGACCAGCTTGGCCTGTTCGTGCCAGACGATGAGGGCGGTGGCGAAGTCGGGGTCCAGTGCCGCGCGTACGGCCAGTGCTGTGCTCAGCGCGTGGGCCCGGGTCTCGTCACCGGGGGCCTGCTGGAGGCGCATCAGCTCGTCCTCGCCCGGGACCGGCCCGCCCACGCCGCCATCACCGCGGTGGAACGGGCGCCGTACGAGAGTCGTGAGGGCCGTCCACACCTGCCGTCCCACCTCACCGCCCGCACCGCCGGCCAGCGACGCGAGCAGTCCTACCGACACCGGGTCCATCTGGCACCATCCTTGACGGGGCGTCACCACTCCTGTGGTGGGGAACGCTCGGCGGGGTGTTCCGGTTCCCGTCAGTCACGGAGCGCCGGGTCCGGCTCGTACGTAGAGGCGTTCGAGTGCACGCATGCGCCAACTGTCCGGCGCAGTACCGGACTCGATCAGATGCAGCAGTGACGTGAGCCGGTCGCGGACGGTGTCCTCGGGTTCCGCGCAGAGTGCGGCGAGTGTCGATGTGGTCGTCTCCGGGTCGTCGCTGAGGGCGAGCAGGCGCAGCAGCCGGGCCTGTGCGGGGTCCAGGCGGGCGTGACCTGCGTCGAGGCGGCTGCGTAAGTCGCGGTCGGGATGGGCCAGTTCGTCGAGACGTGCGCGTGGGTCGGCGAGGTCGGCGGCCAGTTCCGCGAGCGGGCGGTGCGGGTTTTCGGCGAGCAGGACCGCGGCGGTACGCAGGGCGAGCGGCAGACCGTCGCAGAGATCGGCGACACGTGCGGCGTCCTCGGGGTGGTCGAGGATCCGGGTGTCGTCGGGGTGGGCCGTCGTCACGGCGCGGTGCAGGAGCCGGGTCGCGTCGGCCGTGGCCAGTGGGCGCAGGACCATACGGTGCGTGCCCAGACCACCGAGGTGCACCGGTGTCGTGACGATCGTGGTCGCCGGGGCCGTGGCGGGCAGCAGTCCGGCGAGCTGGTCAGGATGCGTCACGTCGTCGAGGACGATGAGCAACGGGCGGCCGTTGCGGGCGAGTTCGGTGAGGATCAGGGCGTAGAGCGCGGACCGTGCCGCCCGCGAGGGTGGCACGCGGTCGGCGGGCAGCCCCGTCGCCCGCAGGAATCCGCCGAGCAGGGCGGAGCCGTGCAGCCGTGACACGTCGGCGAACAGCACACCGCCGGGGAACCGGCCCTGGGCAAGGGCCTGGTGAGCGGCCGTCAGGACGAGTTCCGTCTTGCCGCTGCCGGTCGGGCCGCCGACGACGGCCACGGGACTGCCCTGAAGTGTGTCGCGTGCGAAGAGGGCGTTCAGAGCGGCCAGTTCGTCTCCGTACCCGGCGAACGCCGGGCTCGGTGCGGGCAACGCGGCAAGCGCCGGGGGGAGTTGGTAGGGCACGCGGAAGGTGAAGTCTCGACCCTGCATCACCCAGGACAGGAAGAGGCCACCCGAAATGGCGTTGTCGACGGGCGAGTTGTCGAGCGGCTCGTCGTCGACGAGCGGGGTGTCCGTCACCGGGCGGCGATCGGCACTCGGGCCTCCTGGGCGATGGCGGGCCGGTGGTGCAGCGGCAGCGGGCGCCCGGTCGACCGTTCGACCGACTCGACCACATCCCGCACGCTCGCCGGATACCCGACGAGGTGGTGAACGGCGTACCGCCCGGGCGAGTTGACGCGCGGCGCCCGGGTGAAGGCCGCCGCCACAACCCTGACCGCATCCCTGACATGGACGAAGGTGACAAGGATCTTCATGGGCGCGTCCAACTGCTCGTCACACGGGCGGGCGGCGGTTGCGTCAGGTCTCGTCGTCCGACGTGCCGTCGGGTTCTCCGTCGGTGTCGGGTCCGGGCAGGGTCGCGAGGTCGCCGATCAGCGCCTCCACGGCGGCGGTGTCGCCCAGGCGCTCGTACAGCTCGACCGCCCGCCGCCAGTGGACGCGCGCCGACGCCGGGTCGTCCGTCGCGACGTACAACTCACCGAGTGTGCGCAGGACTTCGGCCTCGTCACGGGTGTCGTTGATGCGCTCGAAGACCTCCCGTGCCTCCAGACAGTGTCCGATCGACGGACCGTACTCCGCCCGGCGCCGCGCGATGCCCGCGTGCAGGAGCTTGCAGCGGGCCCAGGCCCGGTCGTCGCGCCTGCCGTCGAGGTCCTCCCAGATGGCCAGGGCGCCGGCGGCCGCTTCGGCGGCCTCGTCGAGCCGGTCGAGGTGGGCCAGGGAGACCGCGATGATGTCGAGGGCCGCCGCGTTGCCGGAGCGGTCGGGCACCGTGAGGCGGGCCATGACGTCCAGCGCTTCGTAGGAGAGCCGCAGCGCCTCGTCCCAGTCCTCCCAGACCCGCGCGGTCATGGCCATGTCCTTGAGGGAGTCGGCCTGTCCGTGCAGGTCACCCAGGCCGCGCCGGACGTCCAGTCCGGCGGCGAACGCGGCGCGGGAGCGCTCCGGCCGGCCGATGGCACGGTAGCCGGTGCCGAGGTTGTTCAGCAGCCAGCCCTGGCCCGAGCGGGCGCCACACCGGGCCGCCGCGTCGGCGGCGACCTGGTGCGCCTCGATCCACTGGTCCCAGGACAGCGTCTGGGTGAGGAAGCCCCACATGCTCAGCGGGATGGTCCACACGAGGTGGCCCATCCCCTCGGAGACGCCGTTGTGCACGACCGCCACGAGGTTGGGCTGCTCGGCCTCGCACCAGGCGAGGGCCTTGTTGCGGTCGGAGAACGCGGCAGGTGCCGGTCCCGGCGCCGCACCGAGGTCGGGCCGGATCCGCCCGGGCCGCATGACCTGGTCGGCGACGTCCACGGAGCGCGTGTACCAGGTGAACAGGTCGGTCAGCACCGGTCGCCGCTCCTCGTCCTCGGCCGCGAGCCGGTCGCTGAAGGAACGGACGAGGTCGTGCATGCGCCAACGCCCGTGCGGTGTACCGGCCTCCACCAAGTGGGCGCGGGCCAGGTCCTGGAGGTCCCTGCGCGCCGCGTCGCGATCCGTGCCGGCGAGCACGGCGACGGCGTGCGTGGAGGCGTCCGGTCCCGGGTTCAGCGACAGCAGGCGGAACAACCGTGCCTGTTCCACGGGCAGTTGACGGTACGACAGCTCGAAGGCGGCCCCCACGGCACTGTCCTCGTACCGCAACGCCTCCAACCGGGCCTTCTCGTCGGCGAGTTCGGCCGCCATCCGGGCGAGCGGTGTGCCGGGTCTGCTGATCAGTACGGCGCCGATGATGCGCAGCGCCAGCGGCAGTCCCGCGCACAACTCGGCGATGCGGAGAGCGTCTTCGGGTGAGTCCGTGACCCGGCTGTCGTCCGGACGGGCCATCCGCAGAGTGCTGTCGAGGAGCCTGACCGCGTCATTCATGAGAAGAATATCCAGGTCCAGCAGACGGGCGTTCAGCATACCGAGGGTGTGCCGGGACGTCACGACGGCGCCTGTCCAACTGTCCGCGGGCAGCAGGGTCCTGGCCTGCTCGTGGGTGGCCGCGTTGTCGATCACCACGAGGATGCGGCGGCCCTCCTTCGCGTACGAGGCGAGGATCGAGGTGTAGAGCCGCTGCCGGTCCTGCACGCCGTGCGGGATGTGCTCGCCGGGCACGCCCAGCGCCCTCAGGAATCCCTCCAGCGCCTGTGCGGGCTCGACGCGGCGTGCGTCGTCGTAGCCGAACATGTCGACGAACAGCACGCCGCCGGGGAACCAGCCCCTGTCCCGGGCGGTGCGGGCCGACTGGAGGGCGAGTTCGGTCTTGCCGACGCCGGCCAGGCCGCCGACCGCGGTGACGATCACGACCGGTCCGCCCGCTCCGGCGGCCGATGCTCCGGCGGCCGGGTCCAACCGGCCCAGCAGGACGTCGAGATGGGCGTCCCGGCCGACGAACACGGGGGACGCGGGCGGGAGTCCGTGCAGCGCCGGCGACACCTGTGGCGGCAACTCGATCTTGATGTGGCGGCCTTGGACGACGACGGAGAAGAACACTCCGCCGGATATGTTGCTGCTGATTCCAGCCACGCTCATCGTGCATACCGCCCTTGCGGATTCCGATGGTGCTGTCGCTCGCGCTTCGTGCCGGCCGTCGGTCGCGGCCAGGCAGCGCCTCTCCCCCGCTCGCGCGAGGGTGCCGTGTTCCATGTGATGCCCAGGCGGAGAATGCCCCCTGCGGTGTGGCCGGAACCGTATGGGGGCTCGTCCGATGCGCGAGCCGCCGTTGCCGAGGCGGGGCCCGTGAGGCGGCGCGGTCCGTCCGTACCGCGTGAACCGATCCGTCCCGGGTAGGAAACGGGCTCGGACGTGGCCGGACGAACGGTCGCGCCGTGCACGAAGGGACGGTTGGGACATGGCGTTGGAGCAGGTCGCCGAGGACGCGGTGGACGCGGTCGTCGTGAACGACGGACGTGTGCTGCTGGTGGATGTGCAGGGCGGTTGGAGTCTGCCGTCCGGTGTCCCCGAGGAGGCCGAGACGGCGCAGGCCACTGCCGCGCGGGCGGTGTACGAACTCACCGGCTTCCTCGTGGACGGCACAAGCCTTCTGGAGTCCGAGTCCGGAGGCGGGCCGGCCGTGGTGTGCCAACTGCTCAGCGACGACCCTTCGGGAGAGGCTCAACTCACCGCGGGGCAAGTGCGCTGGGCGTCGTTCGCCGACGCCATCGCCGCCGGGGTGCCGGCACCCGTGCGCACCTACCTGGAGGGCCATACGCCGGTGTAGGAAATGCCGGTTCCCGCGCGTGGTACCACTGGTACCGTGGACGTCATGCCGAACACGCCGAAAGCCATGAACCTCCGCTTCCGAGACCCCCGGCAGCGCGCGGCCATCGAGGCCGCCGCCAAGCAGGCCGGGGTCAGCCTGCAGGAGTACATCCTCTCGGCCGCCTACGCCCGCGCGACGGCCGTCGAGGAGCGGTTCCTCGACGGCTTCAAGGAGTCGATGGCGCGCAGCGGCGCGGCGTTCGCGGCCGAGCCCGGCAGCGCGGACCGCAGCGCCGAGCAGCGGGCGGCCGAGGCGGACGCCCTCCGTGAACTCGAGCGCCAGGAGCAGGGACACGCCGCGTGACCCAGCCCGAACCCCCGCACGCGCTCGACGTCACCTTCCTGCTGCACGCCGCCGAACTGCTCGACCGGGATCCCCAGGTCGACGACTACGGCCCGCTCTACGCCGCTGCCGCGCGGGTCGACGCCCGTGCGATGGAGCGCGACATCTACGGCTCCCTGCACCTCAAGGCGGCCGCGCTCCTACAGACCCTCGCGAAGCTGCCGTGCCTGGAGCACTCGAACGAGGCCTTCGCCTGGCACGCCACCGAGGCCTATCTGATCCTGAACGACCGCCGCCTCGACTACCCGCCCAAGGCGGCCGTGGCACTCGTGCGCGACGCGGCCTCCGGGGAGCTGGGCCTCGCCCGGATCGCCCGCCAGCTCCGCGACTGGACCACCGCCTGAAGCACGGGGCAGGTCCGCCGGTCTCAGGCCGTCGCCTTCCGGATGCGGGCGAGCAGGGTCCGTAGCTGCGCCCGGTCCTCCGTGTCCAGCTCCGCCGTCGCCTCCGCGAGCGCGAGGCCGTCGATCTCCTCCGCCTCGCGGTGGCACTCCCGGCCCTTGTCGGTGAGGCGCAGCAGGAACGCGCGGCGGTCGTGCGGGTGGCGTACGCGCTCCACCAGACCGTCGCGTTCCAGGCTGTCCACGATGCTGGTCGTGGTCCGTGCCGCGACGCCGGTCATCTCGCTCAAGTCCCGCATGCGGAGGAGCTGTTCGGCGTGCGCGAGCATCCGCAGGGCGCGCAGTCGCGCGACCGAGGCCCCGTTGGCGCGCAGCCGGGTCTCGACGAACTGGCGCAGCTGGTGCGTCGTCTCGTAGAGCTCGTCGACCAGGATGTCGCTGCTGCCGTGCACTGCCATGGCGTTCCCCGTTCCGTGGTGAGGGCCGATTGTACGAGCCTCGGGCGGCGGCAATGAGCACTCACATAGTGAGTATGCTCAGCATGTGCTGCCGTTCCGACGCTCTCCCGTCCCCCTCGCCCCTCGCCTTCGCTCTCCAGACCTCCGCCGACTCCGCCTCCGCCGCCCCGGCCAGCGTCTCGTCGTCCCCGTCATGTGTGTCTGCGTGACGTTCATAGCCATCGTCGACGGAGCGATCACGACCGTGGCGCTCCCGTCGATCGCCCGCCAGTTCCACCTGACGACGGCCGCCCTGGACGGGGTGGTCGTGGTCTACCCGGTCTGCCTGGCCATGGCCATCCCCGCTTCCGCCTGGCTGGTCGAACGGTTCGGCGCCAAGCGCGTGTTGCTCACCGCCCTCGGCGCCTTCCTCACCTCGTCACTGCTGTGCGGCGCGGCGGCCGGCCTCGGTCAGCTCGTCGCCTCCCGCGCGGTGCAGGGCCTGTCCGCCGGAGTGCTCTTCCCGGCCGCGTCCTCGCTGCTCTACAGCACCTTCAACTCCTGGGAGCAGGTGCGGATCTCCCGGTACATGATCATCCCGCAGCAGATAGCCCCGGCCGTCGCGCCGATGCTCGGCGGGCTACTGGTGGACCACTTGTCGTGGCGCTGGGTGTTCTACGTCAACCTGCCCCTGGGCCTGCCCGCCGTCGTGTTCGGGGCACTCTTCCTCGCCGGGCACCGCGGGCACCGGCCCGGCCGCTTCGACCTCACCGGGCTGCTGCTGAGCGCGGCGGCGCTGGGCGGCGTGATGTTCGGCGTCTCCGAGGGGCCCAACCGCGGCTGGTCCTCCCCCGCCGTCGTCACCGCCCTCGTGCTCGGCGCGGTCCTGCTCGGCGCCGCCATCGTCTTCGAACTGCGCGTCGACCAGCCGCTGTTGAAGCTCCGCCTCTTCGCGGACCGGCTCTTCCGGGACACCAACCTGATCAACCTGGTGGGCCTGGTGCCGATCCTCGGCGCGATGTACCTCGGTCCGCTCTTCCTCCAGCAGGGGCAGGGCCGGTCCGCCCTGGAGTCCGGCACGAGCACCTTCCCCGAGGCCTTCGGTGTGCTGCTGACCGTCCAGGTCGCCGGGATCCTCTACTCCAGGGTCGGCCCCCGCATCATCATCGGCTCGGGTCTGGCCATGGTGAGCGCGGTCCTGCTGCTCCTCGCCACCTGCGACCAGGACACCGGCCTGTGGACCTTCCGCGGCTACATGTTCCTGCTCGGCATCGGCATGGGCGGTGTCTTCATGCCGACCACGGTGGCCTCGCTGGCGACTCTCTCCCGCAAGGACCTGGCCCAGGCGTCCACGCTCAACACGGTCGTACGGCAGACCGGCGGCGCCTTCGCGCCGGCGGCGGTGACCACGGCCCTGGTCCTGAGCACGCCCACGGCAGCCGCGGCGAATCCGCCCATCTCCGCCTACCAGCACGCCTACTTGGCCCTGGCCGCCCTCGCGGCGGCGACCGCCGTCTTCGCCTTCACGATCCCCGACGGCCCGGCCCGCGCCGCCGCGCGCGGCACCACCGCGGCGGGCGGCGGGAACGCTCCGGCCCGGCTACGGCCTCGGCATGAGGAGGCGCACTGAAGCCCGCCCCACCACGACGCCCAGGGGCCACCGAACACTCAGGGCGTCACCGACCCTCAGGGCATCGCCGACCCTCAGGGCATCGCCGGTGAAACCGACCAGGAATCCCTGGAGTTGAGCACGGCGGTCGTGCACCCGGCGAGCCGCTTGTACCCCTGCGACACAGCCGTCGCACGCTCGGCGGACACCGGGCCGCCGATCTCCTCGGCCAGGGCGATGATCTTCTCCGGGCCCAACTCGCGGTTGGCCAGCACCAGTTGGTTCAGCGGTTCCCGGCGCGTGTTCTCGTACCGTTCCAGAGCCCGTACGGGATCGTCGTGCTGCGAGAGGGTCCAGGCCAGGACACGCGCGTCGACGATCGACTGGGAGCCGCCGTTCATGCCCATGGGGTACATGGGGTGGGCGGCGTCGCCGACCAGCGTCACCCGGCCGAAACTCCAGCGCGGCAGGGGGTCCCGGTCCACCATCGGGTACTCGTAGATGTCGGTGGAGCCACGGATCAGTTCGGGCAGGTCGACCCAGGGCAGATCCCACCCGGACAGTCCGGCCAGCGCCTCCTCCGTCGGGATCGGACGGTTGGACCGGTCCGGTCCCTCGCCGGGCTCCGGCCTGCGGATCTCCAGCACCCAGTTCATCAGCGTGGGTCCGCCCTCGACCGCCGGGTCGGCGACGGGGTAGGCGACGAATTTGTCCCCGGGGCGACCGCCGGCCACCACGATCGCCCGCCCGCCGAGGATGTGCGGGTACCGGCTCAGGCCCCGCCACATCTGCACGCCGTTCCCGCGCGGTGGCCCCTCACCGGGGTGGAGTTGGGCCCGCAGCCGGGAGTCGATGCCGTCGGCGCCGACGAGGACATCGGCCTCGATCACGACAGGCGCGCCGGTGTGCCGGTCCACGAAGTGCGCTGCCACGCCCGGCCCTTGATGCTCGAAGCGCTCGAAGGCCATGCCGGTGCGGACCGCGTCGGGACCGATGCGGGTGCGGACGGCGTCCAGCAACAGCATCTGCAACTCGCCCCGGTGGACGGAGTACTGGGGCCACCGGTAGCCGGCCGCCAGGCCGAGGGACTCCTCCCAGATCCGGCGTCCTCGACGGTCGCAGTAGACCAGCCGTTCCGGCGGCAGCGCGATGGCGTCCAGCGCGTCGCCGAGCCCGAGTTCGGTGAGTTCGCGCACGGCGTGGGGAAGCAGGTTGATGCCGACTCCGACGGCGCGCAGTTCGCGGGCGGACTCGCAGACGAGCGGAGTCGTTCCCGCGGCATGCAGGCTCAGAGCGGTGACGAGACCGGCGACGCCGCCGCCCACCACGACGATCTTCACGTGTTCTCCCTTGTGTTCAGGGTCTGACGGCTGGCTGTGGCACGCGCCGGACGACCGGCTGCGCTCGGGGCCCGACGGCCGCCGGAACGCCGTCGCGAGCCGCACGGCCGCCTGGCCGGAGTGCCGACCGGGCCGCCGCCCCCGGCAGACGCACCACACTCCGCCACGCCAACTCGACCTGCACACGTGCGAGTTCGACCAACGCGGCAAGAACGACTCCCGGCGCGGACGCCGACGCCAGCTTATCCGGAGGAATCATCTCCAGGTAAGGTGATGTTGTTGCGCGGCGGCTTGATCCCGCTCGGAGCAGCACCGCCCTTTGTGGATCGGCCGCCAGAGGAGGAAGCCCCGATGACCCACCGGAACAGCCGGGATCACTTACCGCGGACTGCCGCCCAGCCCGTCGCCGAGGCCCGACTCGTCCATGTGGCACGGCTTGTGGCACCGCTCGTCTCGGCCCACGTCGAACAGACCGAGCAGCAGCGCACGTTGGCCGAACCGAGCGCGAAGGCCCTCCGCGAGGCGGGGCTGTTCACGCTCGGCACACCGCGCCGCTACGGCGGCCATGGCGCCGGTGTGCGCACGGCGGTCGACGTGTGTGCCGAGCTGGCCGCGGGGTGCGCGTCGAGTTCGTGGCTCGTCGGTATCGCGTACGGAGCCGCGCTGTTCGCCTCTCAACTCCCCGACTCGGTCCGCACCGCGGTCTGGGAGTCGGATCCCGATGCGCTGCTCTGCGGGGCCGCCAATCCGTCCGGTTCGGTCACGGCGGTACCCGGCGGACTCAAACTCAGCGGGCGGTGGCCGTGGATATCCGGCATCGACCACGCGGCCTGGGTGCTGTTGGGCATCGTCCGGGAGGACCGCGGCCGGCCGGAACGCGGGCTGGCCCTCGTCCCCGCGTCCGCGCTCACCGTGGCGGACACCTGGCACATGGCCGGCATGCGCGGCACCGGCAGCCGGACAGCCACGACGCGGCAACTCTTCGTCCCCGACGACCGGTTCGTGTCGTTCGCCGAGATCGCCGAGGGGATCGGCATCCGGCGTCACCCGGGCGAGGCCCGGGTCGTCTTCCCGCTGTCCATCAATCTGCCGCTGGTCGGCACGGGCGTAGGCATCGCACGCGGTGCCCTCGAACTGGTCGTCCGAGACCTCGCGGGAGGCAAGCGGTCCGTCTCGCCCCTGCACTCCCACACGGCGGAAGCGGCACCCCACCAGCTGAACGTCGCCCAGGCCGCCACGCTGATCGACACGGCCAGACTGCACGTACGGCGCGCGGCCGACGAGATCGACGAGGCCGCACGCGAGGGACGGCGCCCCGACCTGGAGACCCGGGCACGGTTGAGGATGGACGGCAGCCACGCGATGCGCTGCGCCCGCGACGCGGTCAGCCTCCTCCTCGACACGGCCGGCGCGAGCAGCTTCTCCGACGACTCACCGCTGCAACGCGCCTGGCGCGACATCGGGACGGCCTCCCGCCACGCGGCCCTGAGCGTCGAGACCAGCCGGGAGCTCTACGGCCGCGTCCTGCTCGGCCAGCCCCTCCCCCACACCGACGTCGTCTGATCCCGAACCCGACGTACCGACGTACCGACGTACCGACATGTCGATGCCGTCCGATCCCGGCAGCGAAAGCGAAGGAGACCCGAACCGGTGGGTGCGCCCCGACCCTCAGCAGACTCGACCCGCCCGACGGCGGACCGCAAGGTCGCCCTGGTCACCGGCGCCGCCCGCGGCATCGGTGCCGCGATCGCCGGCGAACTGCACCGACGCGGCCTGCGCGTGGCGCTGCTGGACCAGGACGACTCCGGCGTGCGGGCACTGGCCAAATCCCTTGACCCTGACGGGGATTCGGCCATGGCGGTGCACGCCGACGTCAGCGACCCCGAGGTGACGCGGCGCGCGGTGCGGGCGGTGTCCTCGGCGTGGAGCAGCCCCGATGTGCTGGTCAACAACGCGGCGCGTACGGCACCCGGCTCGGTGTGGGACGTCGATCTCGACGAGTGGGACGCCCTGATGGCCACCAACCTGCGCAGCGTCCTCGTCCTCACCCGCCTCTGCGCACCGGCGATGCGGGAGCGCGGCTGGGGCCGTGTCATCAACCTCGCGTCGCTCGCGGGGCAGCAGGGAGGACTGGTCGCCGGCCCGCACTACGCGGCGGCGAAAGCGGGCGTACTGGTGCTGACCAAGGTCTTCGCCCAGGAACTCGCCCCCTACGGCGTCACCGTCAACGCCGTGGCACCCGCGGCCGTACAGACGCCCGTGATGGACGATCTCCCGGCCGAGGCGCTGCGGCGTGCCGCCGACCGTATTCCGGTGGGCAGGTTCGGGCGGCCGAAGGAGGTGGCCGCGCTCGTGGGACACCTGGCGGGGGAAGACACCGGATACATCACCGGCGCGACGCTCGACGTCAACGGCGGATTGTTCATGAGATGAAAATGGGGGCCCGGCGTAAAGTCCGAGACCGGAAGGGAGACGCGCATGGACGGGGACGGGGACGGGTCTTCGCTGTCGGGTCCGGCCGAGATGCTCATCGGCCGCGATCACGATCTCGGGCTGGTCCGGGGATTCGTCGACGAGGTCACGGTCTCCGGCGGGGCGCTGCTGCTGTCCGGGGACGCCGGTGTCGGCAAGACGGTGTTGCTGGACGCCGCGGCCGGTCAGGCTCGTGTCACGGGCGCGCGGGTCGTGCGCGCCGCCGGTGTGGAGTTCGAGAGCGCGATCAGTTTCGCGGGTCTCCACCAGGTCCTTCAGCCGCTGCTGGCCGGTCTCGACCGCCTGACGGACCCGTACCGCACCGCCCTGAGTGTCGCGCTGGGACTGGACCGGGGCGCACCGTCCGATCAGCTGCTGGTGTCGAACGCGGCGCTGACCCTGCTCGTCCAGGCCGCCGCGGAGCGCCCGTTGCTGGTGCTCGTCGACGATCTCCCATGGCTGGACCGTGCCAGCGCCGTGGTGCTCGGCTTCGTCGCGCGCCGCTTCGGTGGCAGCCGGGTCGGTTTCCTCGGCGCCTACCGGTCGGGGGAAGGAAGCTTCTTCGAACGCGGCGGAGTGCCCCATCACGACGTACAGCCTCTAGATACGACGGCTGCGGCTGCGTTGATCCAGGTTCGTAGCCCGTCCCTGGCCCCGCGCGTACGCGAGCGGCTGCTGGCGGAGGCGCAGGGCAACCCGCTCGCCCTGCTGGAACTGCCCGTCGCGCTCACCGGCCCGCAGCGCTCCGGTGCCGCGGTGCCCGAACTGCTGCCGTTGAGCCGGCGTCTCCAGGCCGTGTTCGCGTCCCGCGTCGAGACGCTGCCCGCGTCGACCCGGCTGCTTCTCCTGTACGCGGTCCTGGACGGCACCGGTGATCTGCGCGTCCTCACCTCGGCCACGTCCGAGCGGGTCGGCATGGAGGACCTCGCGCCCGCGGAGCGAGCCGGACTCGTGGACGCGACCACCGGCCGGCTGACGTTCCGCCATCCCCTCACGCGCTCCGCCGTCGTGGAACTCTCCACCAGCGAGCAGCGGCGCGAGGCGCATCGCGCCCTGGCGGAGTACTGGTCGGACCGCCCGGAGAGACGCGCCTGGCACCTCGCCCACGCCACGGTCGAGCCGACCGAGGAAGTCGCGAGTCTGCTGGAGGAAGTGGCGCGCGACAACGTGCGGCGCGGTGACGCGGGCGGTGCCATCGCCGCGCTGCTGCGCGCCGCGGAGTTGAGCCCGCGCGGCTACGAGCGCAGTCGCCGGATCGCGGAGGCGGCCTATCTCGGCGCGGATCTGACCGGCGATCTGCGCGATGTGCCCAGGCTGCTCGAAGAGGCCCGCCTGGCCGACGGCGGACGGGCGGGTCCGTTGGTCGCCGCGGTCGCCGCTGCACACCACATCCTCCTCAGCGGCGAGGGCGACCTCGACACCGCCCACCGGCTGCTCGTCGGCGCGATCGACATGCAGCACCAGCCGTACGACGCCGCCGATCCCACCATGATCGACGCGCTGTACACGCTCGCCTGGCTGTGCCAGAGCAGTCAGCGCACGGAGCTGTGGAAGCCGCTGCACCGGGCGCTCGGCCTGCTGAAACCGGAGGTCCCGGACCAACTCGCCCTGACCCTCAGCACGATGGCCGACCCGGCTCGTACGGCTCCGCCCGCGCTCGGGATGCTCGACGAGGCCATCGCCTCCCTCGACCAGGAGGCCGACCCGGTCCGGGTCATCCGGCTCGCGATGACGTCCCTCTACGTGGACCGGTTGCCGGCGTGCAGGACGGCGCTGCGGCGCGTGCTCCGCGACGGGCGGGACAACAGCTCGCTCACCGTGGAGATCCAGGGGCTGGTGTACCTGGGCCGGGATCATTTCGCGGCGGGTGAGTGGGACGAGTTGGAGGCGCAGGCCACGCAGGGCCGGGATCTGGGCGAAGCGCACAGCTACCAGCTGCTGGCGACGGAGTTCCTGTACCAACGGGCGTTGGTCGCCGCTGCCCGGGGCGACGAGACCGCCGTCAAAACCCTCACGGACGAGATGACCCTGTGGGCGACACCGCGAGGTGTCGGCTCCTACCTGTCGTGCGCCTCGCATGCGCGGGCGCTCGCCGCGCTCGGCCAGGGCAGGTTCGAGGACACTTACCGGCACGCGTGCGCCATCAGCCGGGCGGGGGAACTCGCCTCGCACGTCCCCCCGGCCCTGTTCGTCGTCATGGATCTCGTCGAGGCGGCGGTCAGAACGGGCCGGACCTCGGAGGCAACGGCCCACGCGGCGGCGGCAGATGAGGCGGGCATCGCCGCGATCTCGCCACGGCTGGCCCTCCTGGTGAAGGCGTCGGCGGCGATCGCGGCCGTGGACCACGAAGCGCTCGACCTGTTCGAGGAGGCGCTCGCCGTACCCGGCACCGACCGCTGGCCTTTCGAGCTGGCCCGGGTCCGTCTCGCCTACGGCGAACGCCTCCGCCGGGTGAAGTCCACGACGGAGGCGCGCACCCGACTCGCCGACGCCATCGACACGTTCGAGCGGCTCGGCGCCCGCCCCTGGACGGCCCGGGCGGGCAACGAGCTGCGGGCGACCGGCCTGTCCGTCACAACCGCCGGGGTCACCGGAACGGCATCACTGACGCCCCAGCAACGCGAGATCGCCCTCCTCGCGGCGGCCGGCCTCACCAACAAGCAGATCGCCGAACGCCTCTTCCTCTCCCCGCGCACCGTCGCCGCCCACCTGCGCCAGCTCTTCCCCAAGCTCGGCGTGGCCTCCCGCGCCGCGCTGCGCGACGCGCTGGCGGACCTGCCGCCCGACTAGAAGGGCATCGGCGTTCAGAAGATGCCCTGCCCCGGCACGAGGATCCCCTTCGGGTCGTACGTCTTCCTCGCCTCGGCGAACCGGTTCCAGACCGGCCCGAAGTGCCGCTTCCAGTCGGCGTGTTGGAAGG
Organism: Streptomyces colwelliae; assembly: GCF_048158785.1. Taxonomy (NCBI): domain Bacteria; kingdom Bacillati; phylum Actinomycetota; class Actinomycetes; order Kitasatosporales; family Streptomycetaceae; genus Streptomyces; species Streptomyces colwelliae. The sequence continues at coordinate 15,803 of NZ_JBLTJC010000016.1, forward strand.
GGACCGAGCCGACCGGGTACTGAGTGCCGCCGGCCGCCTGGACCGTCTCGTACGCGGACCGGTTGGCGCTCAGGAGTCGTTGCACGGTCGCCGTGTCCTCGGGCGGCGCGGCGCGGAGGACCGCGAACAGGTAGGGCATCGGGTCGTCGGGCATGCGCAGCAGCGGTGTGTGGAGGTGCTCGCGCAGCAGGGGGTACAGGAGGACGACTCCGGGTCCTAGGTCGGCCGGGGTGAGTGCATCCAGCAAGGTGCCGGCCACGTCCGCGGTTCTACGGCCCGGGATGACCACGTTGAGCCAGGGGTGGGCGTAGGCCCACAGCCCCGCTTCCTTCAGCGCGGCGACGGAGGCGGCGAGCCGGTCGAGGAAGTCGTAGTAGCCGAGGTCGGTGATCTGGGCGCCGGACACGACATGGCGCAGCCCTCGCAGGAGCACGGTGTCGTCGGGGGTGTCCCCCACCGGCGGCCCGTAGGCGACGGCCTCGATGGCGAACTGGTTGAAGGCCCCGGCGGTGTCCGCGCCGACCTGGCCTTCGAGGTAGGCGAACCGCCCCTCGGTGGCGAGGAGTTGCTGGTCGTCGAGGAAGGTCTGGAGGTCGTCGTACGGCAGGAGGTAGTGCCGTACGGTCTCCGGGGCCGGGACGAGGCGCAGGGTGGCGCCGACGATCACCGCGCACTGGCCCAGACCGGCGAGCACGGCGTGGAAGAGGTCGCGGTGGCGGGTCGGGGAGCAGCGGAGCAACTCCCCTGCTCCGGTGACGACTTCGAGTTCCAGGACGTTGTCGACCTGGGCGCCCTGCTGGTGGCTCTGGCCGCCGAGCCCGCCGACGGACAGGGTGCCGCCGACGGAGAGTTCGAGGTAGTCGGTGAAGACGGGCGGGGTCAGACCGTGAGCGATGGCCGCCTTGGCGACGTCGCTCCACTTGGCGCCCGCACCGACCGTGACGCGTGAACTCCCCACCGGTACAAGGCCGATGGAGGCGAGCGGCTCGGTCTCGATGATCAGGCCGCCCTCGACCTGCGCCTGTCCGTTCGTACCGTGGCCCTGTCCGCGCGGGGCCACACGGAGCCCGTGCAGATTGCAGAACCGCACCATCGCGACGACGTCCCGCACGGAACCGGGCCGCAGCACCGCGGCCGGACGCCGGTGCACGATGTGCCCGAAGTCGTCGGCGTCGGCGGTCAGCGAAGCGTCGTCGGTGTGGAGCGTGCCGTCCAGGTGCGGGACGCCGGTGAGCGGTCGGCCGGTGTCGGTCACCGCCCAGCCGCGCGTGAAGGGATCAAAGCCGATCACCACGGCTGAGCCTGCGACCAGGCCGCGCAGAGCGGTGCGTCGAGACGGGGTGCGGGGCATGTGGTCCTCCTGAGACCGTCCGTGAAACGATCAACGACGGCTCAGTCTAGGCACGTTGGGGCACGGGCAAGGGTTCCGTCCCGGCGAGTTCCCCGACCGGTTCGGCACGTGCCGCGGCGACCCGATCCTGCTAGTCGTCGCCCTGGCTGCTCGAGTTCTGGCCCCACCGCCGCTTCTTGTCGGAGCCGCGCAGGAGTTCGCTCGCGGTGAGGGTCACGGTCGCCACGACACGGGCCCAGCGGGGCCCGCCGCGCTCGGCCCAGAACACGCATGCGCACCCGCCGATGAGGAGCGCCAGGACGCCGAGCAGCAGTACAACGATCATGTTTCCCACCCCTGTTGCGTACGTACGGTCCGCTGACGCGCACGTTTCTGGTGATCTTCTCAGGCCCGGACGGGTCGACCCGGGTCACCCCTCCCGCATCCACGCCCGCGTACCGAACGAGGCGCAGGCCCGCGAGGCCACGACGGCTGCCGCCCGCAGCGCCTCGGCGAAACCCTCCGATGTCGGACGGCTCCCCACGAGGTGATGTGCGAGGGCCCCGTGCAGAACATCACCCGCGCCCAGCGTGTCCGCCACCCGCACCGCGGGTACGGCCACCGTGCCGTCGCCACCCGGCCCCGCCCACTGAACGGGGTCCGCTCCCCCGGTGACCGCCGACCAGGCGACCCCGTGTTCCCGCAGGAAACGGAGCGTGTCCGTCGGGGTGCTCGTGCCGGGTGGGTGGAAGTCGGCCGAGCAGACGGCCACGTCGATCAGCGGCAGCAAGTTCTGCGTGCCGGGCTTCCAACTGCCGCCGTCGAAAAGGGTCTTACGGCCCAGGGCGCGCGCGGAGCGGGCCGCGGCGACGGCCAGTTCCATGTGGTGGCCGTCGAACTCGACGATCTCGCAGGCCGCCACCAGCGCGTCGAGGTCGTCGGGCGGGGCGAGCCGGTGTGCCGTCGCGTTGGTCGAGGCGACGGCGCGTTCCCCGGTGGACGCGGTCACCAGGACGGAGGAGACGGCGGGCGGTTCCGCCGAGTCGGCGGCCAGGTCGGAGACGGTCACGCCCAGCGCGCGCAGGTCGGCCGACACTCCAACTCCCAACGGGTGGGCGCCGATTGCCGTCAGGAGCGTGGCCGCGCCGCCCAGGTGACTGAAGGCGACGGCCGCGTTCGCCGCCGGGCCGCCCGCGGCGACCGCCTGGTCCCGGGCGGTGAGTTTCTCGTTCGGGCCCGGCGCGTGGTCCACCAGCTGGATGACGTCCAGGGTGCACAGCCCGACGAACAGCCCCGCGGGGCGTCCTCTCTCCACCAGCAGCCTCCTCGCGCCATTTACTAACAATTGGTTGAGCAGTTCAGGCTGATAAATCTACGGTTAGTAACCATGAAGGTGGACGGTACGAACGACACCACCCGTCTCGCGTCCGAGCTGCGGCTCGCGGTGGGCCGGGTGACGCGGCGCCTGCGTCAGGCGCATGCCGTGGGAGATGTATCGCTCTCCGGAGTCTCGGTCCTGGCCCGGCTCGCCCGCGACGGTTCCGAATCACCGACAGCCCTCGCCGAGGCGGAGCGGGTCCGCCCGCAGGCGATGGCCAGCACCCTCGCGCTGCTCGAACAGCGCGGGCTCGTCCGCCGTAGCCCCGATGCGGCGGACGGGCGGCGGAGCATCGTGGCGATCACGGACGAGGGGCGCGCCGTGCTGGCGGAGCGGCGCTCCGAGTCGGTCCACCGGCTCGGGGCCGTGCTCGACGAGTTCACCGCGGAAGAACGCGCGACCCTCGCCTCCGCCCTGCCCCTTCTCGACCGACTCGCGGAGCGACTGTGAACGAGCGCGCGCACATACCCGGCGACGGACAGGGGAACGGAGGCGGCCGGCCGTCGCTGCTGGGCGCCGTGCGCTCGGGGCGTCGTAAGGACACTCCCGTCGGGCCGAACTACAAGTGGGTGGCGCTGTCGAACACCACGCTCGGCGTGCTGATCGCCACGATGGACGCCTCGATCGTGATCATCTCGCTGCCGGCGATCTTCCGCGGTATCGGTCTCGATCCGCTCGCGCCGGGCAACATCGGCTATCTGCTGTGGATGATCCTGGGCTATCTGCTGGTCTCGGCGGTGCTGGTCGTCGTGCTCGGCCGGCTCGGTGACATGTTCGGCCGGGTGAAGATCTACAACATCGGCTTCCTGATCTTCGCGTGCGCGTCCGTCGCGCTGTCGCTTGACCCGTTCCGCGCGGGCGCGGGGGCCATGTGGCTGATCCTGTGGCGCGTCGTGCAGGCCTTCGGCGGGTCCATGCTCACCGCCAACTCGGCCGCGATCCTCACCGACGCCTTCCCCGCCCGGCAGCGTGGAATGGCGCTCGGCATCAACCAGATCACCGCGCTCGCCGGCCAGTTCCTCGGCCTGCTCGCCGGTGGTCTGCTGGCCGTCGTCGACTGGCGCGCGGTGTTCTGGGTGAGCGTGCCGATCAGCATCACCGGCACGATCTGGTCGTACCTGAGCCTGCGCGAGACCTCGGCGGGCCGCCCCGGCCGCATCGACTGGCTGGGCAACCTCACCTTCGCGGCGGGCGCCGGAATCCTCCTCGCGGGCATCACCTACGGCATCCAGCCCTACGGCGGCAGCGCCACCGGCTGGGGAAACCCGTGGGTGCTCAGCGGCCTGATCGGCGGCGTCGTCCTGCTGCTGGTCTTCTGCTACGTCGAGACGCACATCGCCGAACCGATGTTCAACCTGGCCCTGTTCAAGGTGCGGGCCTTCGCCGCGGGCAACCTGGCCGCGCTGCTGACCGCGATCGCGCGGGGCGGGCTCCAGTTCATGCTGATCATCTGGTTGCAGGGCATCTGGCTGCCGTTGCACGGCTACGACTACGAGGACACCCCACTGTGGGCGGGCATCTTCATGCTGCCGCTGACCCTCGGTTTCCTCATCGCCGGGCCGCTGTCCGGCTATCTGTCGGACCGGTTCGGCGCGCGGATGTTCTCGACGACGGGTCTGGTCGTCGTGGCGCTCTCCTTCCTCGGCCTGCTCGCGCTGCCCATCGACTTCGACTACGGCATGTTCGCGGCGCTGCTGCTGCTCAACGGTCTTGGCCAGGGCATGTTCTCCGCGCCGAACACGTCGTCCATCATGGGCAGCGTGCCGCGCGAGTACCGGGGTGTCGCCTCGGGTATGCGGTCCACCTTCCAGAACTCGGGCACGGCCCTGTCCATCGGCGTGTTCTTCTCCCTGATGGTGTCCGGGCTCGCGACCTCGCTGCCCAGGACGCTGAGCCACGGACTTCAGCTGCACGGGGTACCGGCCGGCGCGGCCGAGCAAGCGGCGTCGCTGCCACCGGTGAGCACGCTGTTCGCCACGTTCCTCGGCAACAACCCCATCCAGCACCTGCTCGCGGCCGACGGAAGCCTCGACCATGTCACCGCCGCCCAGCGCGCCGTCCTGACCGGCCACACCTTCTTCCCCCAGCTGGTCTCCGGCCCGTTCCACCACGGCCTGACCATCGTCTTCAGCGTCGCCGCGGGCATGGCCCTGGTCTCCGCGGTCGCCTCGGCCCTGCGGGGCGGCCACCAGCCCGACCCGGAACCCGAACCGTCACCGGCGGATCGGCCACCCGCCCCCGCGGAGACACCCGAGACGTCACAGGCGGGGCCGAACGGGGCGTCGTAGGACCCCGACGAAGCGGATCAGCAGGTAGCCGACCAGCACTCGCGGAACTCGGGGCGATCAGCCCCAGGGCGGCGGTGGCGAAGTGAGCGCTACGGCGGCGAGGGCCCTGCGGCCCCGACGGGGTGTGCGGCTGGACTTCCGGTCGTACTCCTGCTGGGACGAGGACATCCTGTGCCCATTCATATGGAGGGTGCCAACTGGCCTACGGCTGGCGGGAATTCATGTTCCTGGTCCGGGTATGTCGCTGTCATGCTCATGCGAGGCCCGGACATTTCGCAGGTCGCGACGGTGGCCCACGGAGAAACGGATGCTCCGCTTTCACTTCACGCCCGAGGACCTCACCAAGGTCAGAGTGGCGACCGAGCCGCATGCGCTCTGGGAGATCGCGGTCAGCCTGCACCGGCTCCAGACCCGTGAGGGCCGCTGGGCCTACGCGCCCTGGTTCCACACCGCGTGTGCCTCGTTGCGTGGAGCCGGGCTCGAACGGACGGTGAAGACCTTCCTGTTGCCGCTCTTCCCGCGCGCCAGCTACTTCCCCGACTTCCTGACACCGCCGGAGGGCACCCAAGGACTGGACGCTGGGCTGGAGGCCGTTCTCGCGACGCCGTCCGAGCGGGTCATGAGCGAGGTCGACATGCTCACCCGGGGCATCGGGGCCCCGGCCTGGGCCCGCCGGCTCACCGACCTGGACATGCGCGAACGACTCGTCGACGCCCTGCGGGCCTACCACCGTGCCGCGATCGCCCCGCACGAGGAGAACATCCAGGAGCGTCTGCACGCCGAGCGGGCGCGGCACGCCCACACCCTGTTCCACGCCGGGACCGAGGGCATGCTCGCCGGGCTGGGCCCCACGATCCGCTGGCGGGCACCGGTCCTGGAGATCGATCCGTATCCGGACCACCGCGACGTCCACCTCGGCGGGCGGGGCCTGCTCCTGATCCCCTCCCACTTCTGCTGGAACGCGCCCATCGCGCTGGCCGACTCCGGGCTCCCGCCCGTGCTGCTCTATCCCCTCCACCATCTGCCGGCGGTGACCCCGCACGCCGACTCCCCGCCGCTGAACTTGCTGCTGGGCCCGACCCGCGCCGCCATCCTGAGAGCCAGCGCGACCGGCTCCACCACCACCGAGGCCGCCCGCCGGGCCGGTGTGACACCGACGACGGCGAGCCATCACACCGCCGTACTGCGCGACGCCGGCCTGATCACCAGTCACCGTCACGCCAACACGGTCCTGCACACCCTGACCCCGCTCGGAGCCGCCCTGCTGCGGACGGGGCCTCGCGGCCGCTGACCCCGGTGCGGCGGCTGTTCGCGCCGCCGGAGTCAGGTCACCAGGAGGTGCGGCTCTGCGCCTGCTCGGCCGGCTCCCTCGGCGGGAACACGGAGTCGCCGCCGAACAGCGGGGCGGACACGGGCTCCGACGTCTCCGCCTCGGTCTCGCCGAGCATCATGTCGGGGTCGAACATCACGATGACGGCCGCGACCAGGAGCACGAGGAGCGGACCGGCGAGCATCACGAGGAGGAACGCGACCAGGTCGGCGGAGGACTGCGAGGACCCGGCCAGGTTCGTGAGGTGGACGGAGACCGCGGCCATGCCGGTGTAGTGCATACCGGTCACGGCCACGCCCATCACCAGGCTCGCGCCGAGGCTCGCCCACAGCGCGTGGATGGAGACCGCCGCCCACAGCGCCGCGGTGGCCGCGGCGACGGCGATCAGGACGGAGAGCACCACGGTCGTGGGGTCGTAGTGGAGGGTGCCGTTCGTGTGGATGGCGGCCATCCCGAGGTAGTGCATGGCCGCGACACCGAGCCCGGTGACCGTGCCGGCCACGCCCAGGTTCAGCGGGGATCCGCCCCGGTAGCCGACGAGGAACACTCCTACGGCGACCACCGCGATCGCCACGACGAGGCTCAGGAGCGTCTTCGTGGCGTCGTAGTCGACCAGCGCGCCCTCGACGCTGAAGCCGATCATGGCGATGAAGTGCATGGTCCATATGCCGCAGCCGATCGAGACGGCGCCCAGCGCCAGCCAGCGGGCTCTGTGCTGCGGGCGGCGCAGCGAACGGGTCGTGCAGCGCAGCCCGAGGGCCGCTCCCAGACACGCCATCAGATAGGCGGCGACGGGGGTCACCGCGCCGTAGTAGAAGTCGGAGACGGTGGCGGTGGCGGCTGTGACGGTCATCGAGGGTTCCCTTCACGTACGTGACGGCAGGCGGCACCGCAGTCGCGGTGGGCCGGCACGGTGACGCGGCGCACGCTCCCGTCCGGCAGGCCGCGGAAGGTGCCGGGTCATGCCGGGCGCCGGCCTCCGGTCAGGAGGGGCGAGGGGACAGAGGGTGCGCTACGGCAGGGGCGCGCGCGGATCGACCACTCCCGCCCCTGTCGCACGTTCGTACCGGCTCGGCCGGGTGGACTGACCTGCACGAGCGTGCGGACATCCTGCTGATGAGCGTCAGGACACGGGGAACCGAACGATCGGGATCTGGCCACCTGGCCGAGTTGTGCATGATTCAATCACGAGCCGCACACATTTCCTGCACAACCTGGATAGGTGTTAGCCGAATCGATACATCGCCACCACTGCCCACAAAGCCCACCACTACGGCCACTACGGCCAGTTCGGCCATCGCGGGCTCAACGTCCGGCGCTCCGGCCGCCGTCGGCGTGGAGGATCTCGCGGTGGCGAAGGGCGAGTCGGTGGAACTCGGCAGCGGGCCCCGGGGTTCTCAGATGCCGACGTGGTGGTGGGCCGCCCACGCGGCCGGTGCGTCGCCGTAGTGGACGCGGACCCGTCTCGCCGTACGGGCCAGGGCCCTGCGCAGCGCCTCCACCGACCGGAAGCCCGCGGCAGCACCTCCCCCGAGCCGGGCCGACTCGGCGTGCGGCGCGGCGATCCCCTCCAGCAGCGGGACCCGGTCCGCCCGCCCGGCCCACCCGAGGGCGGCCTTCAGAAGCCGACGGCCCGGTCCGTACGGCGTGGGAAGCAGCCGTCCACGGTCGCCCGGCGGGCGCGCCGCAGCGCCAGGGCCAGACGCGGGCGGCGGTACGGCGACGGCTTCACCGGAGGGGCGGTGCCGCCTCAGCGTCGGTCGTCGTCGCCGTCGGCTTCTCCCGCAGGGGCTCCGGCGGCGGGATGTCGGCCGGGGCGGCGATGCGGTCCACCCGGTTCGGGCTGAGGACTTCGAGCCGGGCGACGGCGACTTCGAGAGCGGGCCCGTCCTCCGCGTCGTAGGCCGCCGCGAGTGCCTCGACGGCGGCGGGACGCGACCAAGCGGCGTGCGGAAGCCGTGACTTGGAGATGTCATCGAGCAACACGCGGGCCCGCGTGAACAGCGCGGCATCCATGTCCGTTCCGGGTGAATCCGCCCTAGACTGCGTGGGCTCAACTGTAGCGAGAACGCCGGGAGTGGCGACGCGAGGCGGGGGTGTACCGGCACGTGACCGAGGAAGAAGTGACGGAGCGGGGGGTCACGGAGCAGGAGGTCGCGGTCCACGTCTTCGTCCCGCTGTACGGCGGACGCGCCGAGGAAGGGCGGGCCTCCGTCCGGGCGGTATGGGGGCGCTTTCGTGAACTGCAGCACGCGGACCGGGAGTTGTACGACGCGCTGCCGGTCCGGGTGCCGGACGACCTGCTCGCCCCTGCCCCGCACGGACCGGTCGTGGTGGCGGGAGTGCAGTCCGCCGACCTGCTCGACCAGGCGGTCCTGCGGCGGCACGGGGAGATCGTCAACGTGTCGGTCCTGCTGGGTGCCGGTCCTGGCCGGGAGTGGTCCGGGTTGCGTGAGCTGGCCGAGACGATCGTGGGCCCGGTCGGGGTGGGTCATCTGGGCGCGGTGACACTGGAGTTGGGGAAGCTGCCGGAGGGAACGCCCGGGGACGTCGACCTGTCGGAGCCGGAGGGCGGCGACGCGTCGCGGCGGTGGCGGCTGCTGCGGATGCTGGGGCGGGTCGGCGCGGACCCGCGGCTCGGATCCTGGGCGTGGTCGGTCGACCACCGTCCCGAAATGCCGGACTTCGTCCGCTACTTGATGCACATGACCGCTCTGCGCCACCAGTGGGCGACGCATCACTCGCTCGGCGACGCGAGGGCCGCGGGGCAGGACGGGACGCTCGCCGCGGTGCGGCTGCCGTACTGGGGCGCGGAACACTATGAGTTGACGGGCGCCGAGGCCGAACTCCGGTTCATGCGGCGCGTGGTGGAGACGCTCCGGGAGAACGCCCAGCTCGCCCTGGAGGACTCGGGTCTCGACGGCGAGGCCGTCCTGGACGCGGACCGGCGGTTCGGCTCGTCGTTCCTCCAGCGCCTGGACGACCTCCTCGCCCTCCGGGAACTGGCCGGTCCGGCGGGCCCGGCCGAACCGGCGCGAGGTCCGTCGCGGGAGCGGAGCCCCCGGGTGGCGGGACGGGACCGGGTGCTGGCCGTCGTCGACGAGTGGTTCCCCGCCCACGGTGGCCTGAGCGCCTTCAACCGCGGGCTGTGCATCGCCCTCGCCGAGGCCGGTGCGAACGTACGTGTCCTGGTGGTGTCCTCCACCGCGGCGGAACGCGCGGATGCGGACGACCACCACGTGCTGCTCGTGGACGCCGCTCAGCAGGGTGTTCCGGGGAAGGAGTCGCTGTTCCTGCGGCCGCCGTTCACCGATGGATTCGAGCCCGACCTCGTCATCGGTCACGGCAGGGACATGGGGCTGGCCGCCCGGGCGCAGGTGAAGCAGTACTTCCCGAACGCGGGGCGACTGCACTTCCTGCACGTGGAGCCGGACCGGGCGGAGGCCCAGAAGCCGCTGGCGGAAGCCGACTTGGCGGTCCGTGCCCAGGAGCGCACGGAGCGGGAACTCGAACTCTGCGAGGGCGCCCTGCGTTCGGTGGCGGTCGGCCCACGGCTGGCGAAGAACCTGCGGCGTCATCTGCGTACCCGGAATCTGGCTCCCGTGGTGCGCGTCGATCCCGGATTCGACGGCAGGCCGGCCGCCACGGCTCCGGGCCCCGACGAGATCCCGCAGATCCTGATGATGGGCCGGCTGGACGACGCCTCGCTCAAGGGGCTCGACATCGCCTGCCGGGCGCTGGGGGCGGCGGTACCGAAGAGGGCGGAGCACGGCTCCTGGGAACTGCTGATCCGCGGCGTTCCCGACCGGAAGTCGCGGGAACTGTACGAACAGGTGGAGGACTGGATCGGCACCCCCGCGGTGGACGTGACCCTTCGCCCGTTCTCGGCGGATCCCCGGCACATCATGGAGGACGTGGCGCGGGCGAGTCTGGTCCTCATGCCGTCCCGGGCGGAGGCGTTCGGCCTGGTCGGTCTGGAGGCGATCGCCGCGGGGGTGCCCGTGCTGGTGAGCGGGCGCAGTGGGCTCGGCGTGCTGTTGCTCGATCAGGGGCAACTGCCGGTCGCGCACCAGGCCGTGGTCGACGTGGCCGCCACGGTACGGGACCTGGAGGCGGACGTCCGGATGTGGGAGAAGTCCATTCACGCCGTCATGCGGAGCCTGCCCGGCGCGTTCCGCGAAGCCGCCGAACTCCGCGAGGAGATGGCCGCCCGCTGCACCTGGGCCACGGCCGCCGCCACCGTGCTCGGCTGCCTCCGCCCCGACGAACCCGCCTGACCCGCAACCGGCCCTCCACGTCTCCCCTGTCCACGTGGAGGGCCGGAGTCGGATGCGGCGCGGGTCTCAGTGGGTCTGCACGGCTGTCGTCCTCCTGCGGCCGGCCGGGGGCCGATATCCCCTCGGCGTGGATTCCGCAGGCAAACACGCGGATCCGTCCGGCCGTCCGCGGTCCTGGAACACACTGGAATCGTCTGGAGCCGCGCGGTGCGGATCCGTGAACGTCCCCTCGGAGGAACGGTGGTGAACGAAATACCCCGGCCGCCCGGCCGACGCGCAGACGCACTGGCGCAGCGCCTGGCGGTCGAACTGGCCCGGGCTGTCGTCCGGGCGGAGAAAGGGCTCGCCGGAACGCTGGACCGTCGTGAACTCGCCCGTCGCCTCAACGTCTCCACCAGCAGCCTGTACGCCTATCTCAACGGCACCACCCTGCCCGCCACCGGAGTCTTCGACACGCTGCTCGCCGCGCTGGGCGTCTCCGGACCCGAGGCCGGCCGGCTCGCCACCCTGCGGGACGAGGTCGACGCCGCCCGGCGGCTGCGCCCGACCGCCGCCCGCACCGCCGCCCGCCGGTCCCCCGGCGCCCTCGCCGTGCCCCGCCAACTCCCGCTGAGCCACCCCGTGTTCGTCGCCCGGGACGCCGAACTCGGCCGGCTGGACGCGGTGCGGAGCCCGTCCGGCGACCCCGCCCCGGGGCGAGCCGGGGTCGCCGTCGTCGAGGGCACCGCGGGCGTCGGCAAGACCGCGCTCACCCTGCACTGGGCGCACCGGACGCAGCACCACTTCCCGGACGGCCAGCTCTACGTCAATCTGCGGGGCTTCGGCGACGAGCCGGTCATGGACCCCGGCGAGGCCCTGCACGGTTTCCTCCAGGCGCTCGGCGTCACCCCCGCCGCCGTACCGACCGACACGGCCGTGGCCTCCGGACTGCTGCGCACGCTGCTGGCCGGCCGCCGGGTGCTGCTGGTCCTGGACAACGCCCGTTCCACCGACCAGGTCCGGCCGCTGCTGCCCACCGACTCCGGTTCCGTCGCCGTCGTCACCAGCCGCAACCGCCTCGACGGCCTGGTGATACGCGAAGGCGCCCTGCGCATAGCGCTGGACGTGCTGCCCCGCTATGCCGCCCGCACCCTCCTGGAGCGGCAGATGGGCGCCGAGCGGATCGCGCTGGAACCGCGCGAGACCGACGAACTGGTCGATCTGTGCGCACGGTTGCCGCTCGCGCTGAGCGTCGTCGCCGCCCGCACGGCCGCCGCCCCGGCCGGTTCCATCGGCGTCCTGGTCCGTGAACTGCGGCGCGCCCGGGCGCCGTTGGACCTGTTCGGGGTGCAGGACGCGGATGTCGACCTGCGGTCCGTGTTCCACGGTTCGTACGCGCTGCTGCCGGCGCCGGCCGCCCGGCTCTTCCGGCTCCTCGGCTGCCACCCCGGACCCGAGATCGACGCCACGGCCTGCGCGGGCCTCATCGGTGACACGGAGCCGCCCGTCGCTCTCCTCGACACCCTCACCGCCGCCCACCTCGTCCGCCAGCACACTCCCGGCCGCTACACCCTGCACGACCTGCTCCGGCTGTACGCCGTGGAACTCCTCGACGGCGGCTCGCCGCAGGAGCGCCGGGACGGCACCGAACGGCTGCTGCGGCACTACCTGGACACCGCGCGCCTGGCCGACCACCACCTCGAGCCCTGGCGTCCGACAGCGGGCGAGGCGCCGGATCCCACCAGCGCGCAGCCGCCGATCGACGGCCACTCCGCGGCGACCGACTGGTTCGAGTCGGAACTGCCCGCGCTACAGGCCGTCATCGGCCAGGCCGCCGCGACCCCGGGCCTGGAGCCGTACGCCTGGCGGCTGGCCGACGCCTGCGCCGTGCATCTGCGCCGCTCCGGCCGCCGTGCGCAGCGGGCCGCCGTGCACGCGCTGGCCCGCGACGCAGCGGGCCGGGCCGGGGACCGCGCCGCCCGTGCCACCGCCACCCGCCGGCTCGCCGACGCCCTCTCCCGCCTGGGCCGCACCCAGGACGCGCTCGACCTGCTGTACGAGACGCTGCGCACCTGCCGCGACCTGGGCGACGCGGAGGGCGTGCGGGAGGTACGGCTCTCGCTCGTCCGGGTGTACAGCTCCTGCGGCGATCCCCGCAGGGCGATGCCGCACGCCCGGCTCGCCCTCGCCATGGCGGAGCGCACCGGTGACCCCGTCGCGCTCGCCGACGGTCTCACCTCCGTGGCGCAGCAGTGGGAACGGCTGGGAGAACACACCGTCGCCCTCGATCACGCACGGCGCGCCCTGGACCTCTACACCCGGCTCGGCCACCTCGACGGGCAGGCGGGCATCCTCATCGGCATGGGCCGCGCCGAACAGGGGCTCGGCCGGCCCGCGGCCGCGATCGGCCACTACGAGGTCTCCCTGGACCTCGACCGGGCGCTGGGCGACCGTTTCCGCGAGGCCCATGCCCTGGAGCATCTCGGGGACGCCCACGCGGCACTCGGCCGGGACGAGGACGCGCACGCCCTGTGGGAGGAGGCCATGGCACTCTTCGAGGATCTGCACCATCCCGACGCCGAACAGGTCCGCGGCAAGCTGCGCACGGCGGCTGACTATCCCCCGGTGCCGGCCTCCAGCCAGCTCAGCCCATAGCCGTAGCCCACCTTCATCGCCCCGAACTCGACGTCCACGCGCCCGTGTTCGTCGGGGCGCAGCGTCGGCGTGCCGGGGTCCTGCTGGTAGATGACGGCGGTGGGCACGCCGGCCAGCCGCCACACCGTGCGGGGTGGCCTCGCCGGGTCGAAGTCGACCCGCAGCCGGAAGTGCCCGCTGCGGGTCAGCGGCACATGGACGAAGTGGGGTGCCATCGGCTGGTCCGGCGGGATGCGCAGCCGCAGTTCGTACGCGTGCCGCGTCCCGGCCCCGAGCGGTTCGGGCAGCACCAGGAACCGTTCGAAGTAGCTCTCGTACTGCGGTCCGCCGTCCTCCAGCCGTCCTCCCCGGACGACGGAGATTTCCAGCTCGTGGCGGGGCGTGGTGTCACCGGCGCGGCGGGGCACGCTGACGCCGACGGGGATCCGGGCCAGGCCGTCGCAGGTCGCGACCACGATCCGGCGCTCCAGGGCCTCGGGGGTGGGGGTGTCCAGCCGGAGCCGGGTGGACACGGACTCGGTGTACCAGCCGTGCGGCTCGGTGCGCGCGCAGTCCGGCGGGCACCGCTCGGCATGTGCCCCGGTCGCGCGGTCGGCCGAGCCGTCCCAGGGCGGCGGCACGACGCCGGCCGGGCCGTCCGGGGAGTCGGGGTCCAGGGCGCGGCGCACCTGCGCCCAGTACTCGCCCCACCGCCGCACATCTCCGCCGCAGGCGCCGACGATCGCGAGGGTGACCGGTCGGGTGGGATGGTTCTCGCCCCGCATGGCGTCGCTGACGGTCGTCCTGCCGTAGCCGGTGCGGCGGGCCAGCTGGTCCAGGGTGAGTCCGGCCGATCCGCGCAGGTCCCGGAGCCAGTACGCGAAGAGCCGGGCCGGTGACCCGTCCAGGACGATCTCCTTCTGCGGACGCCCCATCGTGCGCAACCCCCCTGCCGGGCAACGGCGTTGCCGCCGGTGTCGCGGCCGAGTCTCGCACACGGCCGGGCACGTCGTCCCGGTGTCGTGGGCCCGTCCGCCGGCCGTCCGGGTTTTCCGGAGATCGTCCGGTTCGCCGGAGAACTGTTGAGTGCGAACTCCCGTCCTTGTTACACAGGTTGCGTCCGGCTCCGGTGCGCCCGCATCGGCCGGTCCCCGCTCTTGCGCCAGGAGACGACCATGGCTCTGTTCCCCAGGACGCCCCGCGCCACCCGGCTGCCGGGCGACGTGGTGTCGCGGATGGAGCGGTTCGGCCGCTTCGAGTTCGACCCCGTCGGCACCGACATCGACGCCTCGGACGTGTGGGGCGAACTCCAGGCGCCGTACCTGCCGTTCGCGCAGTCCGACCCGCAGGGCTTCGCCCGCGCGCTGGCCGACGCCGTGCTGCCGGCCGGTGGCTTCGCCCTGTTCGGCGCCGCGCGCACGGTGTGGAACCTGGTCGGCTCCGACTTCGCCAGCCCGGCCTACGACACACTGCGGATGGGCTCGCTGGAGTTCTTCCGGGCGAACGGGGTGCCGAGCAACCGGCTGTCCGCCGCCGACTGGCAGTTCTGGCGGGAGAACCGCTCCGAGCCCTGGCTGGTGGGCCGGCCCCGGCCGACGCCCGAGGAGGCACGGATCCCGCCCCTGGCGCCGGGAGAGCTGCGCCGGCTCGCGCAGATCACCGAGGCTGCGGACTCCAACGTCGTCTACGTCTCCGCCGCGCGCGAGGGCCGTTTCGTGACCGTCGTGGACGCTCCGACCAGCGACACCGACCCCACCCGGGCGCGCTTCGAATCGACGTCGGCGGACACCCTGCACGACCTCTACACCCAGATCGGCGAGGTGTTCCAGACGCCCGTCCACTGGGTCGCCGACGAACTGCGTCCGTTCATCCCCCTGCCTCCGTCCCGCCTCTGAGCCGGCCGGCCCCCGAGGAGAGAAAGACATGGCCTGAAGTACGCGGGATCTGAGCGGCCGCACCCAGCGGCCCCGGATCCCACGGTCCGACGAGCACCCGGCACAGGGGACCGGGTGCTCGTCGTCGTCAACGCGCCCGTCCGGTGCGGGTGTTCAGCCGACGGCCGCGAACGCCTCCGCCGACACGTCCCGTTCGAGGACCGACCGGTGGAAGGAGTAGACGCCGATGTCGGAGACCTTCACCAGCAGGCAGTACCGGTCGACCGACGCCACCGACCGGACCACCTGCGCGTACTCCCGCCGCAGGAAGTGGACGGCAGCCTGGTTCGCCACCGAGCTCTGCCCGCACACCAGCACCACCGGGCGGCTCGACTCGGGCGGTGTGAACTTGGCGACCACCGCGTACTCCTGGTGGCCGCGGTCGAAGTAGTAGCGCTCCCCGCCGACCGCGATCGCCACCGAGTCGGGGCGGTCGCTGAACGGAGTGATCGTCACCCCGGGCAGATGGGCCGTCAGATGTCCGCCGGTGCGCGGATTGGACCCGCCGATCGGCCCGCCGACACAGAACTCGGTACGGTCGCCGTTGGTGCCTCGCAGATCGCCGGACTCCACACCCACCCGGCAGCCCAACTCGCTGAGCAGCACGGCCAGTTCGACGACCGCCCGCAGGTCCCGCTGCTGGGTCGTGCCGGGCTGCCCGTGCTTGGTGCCGACGACGATCACACAGTGCTCACCCGGCCGGGTGCCGAAGAACGCGGCCCTGCGGTACAGCGCCCGCCTCCGCCGTCCCCGCTCCCACAGTGCGCCGAGGCCGAGGCCGACGAGGCTGGTCAGCAGGCCGATCGCGACATTGGCGAGTACCGACAGCATCGGCCAGCCGTCAGGTCCGCCGGGCGGGCGCGGGGCGCGGTCCGCCGGGCGGGGAGTCCGGGCGGAGCACGTGCACGAGCGCGACGACCCGCTCCCGCTCCGGCTCGGGCAGCGGAACCCTCCCGTCCCCGCCGCCCCCGATCCGGGTGACCCTGCTGCCCGACCACTCGTCGAGCTCGCCGGTCAGCGTCTTCACCGTCGTCGCGTCCCCGTCCGCGACGGCCGTCGACAGTTCCTCCAGCAGCCCGGCGATCTCCACCCATCCCTCGGGCAGCAGCCGCCACTCCTCCAGCATCAGCTCCAGCGCCAGACGCGCCGCGTCCGCCGTCTCCCGGTCGATCACGGCCGCCCCCTCCGATGTGCTCACGCCTGTTCCTTCCCTTTGTCCGTCGTGACTGGTCAGCGCCCGGTGTGGACGTACGGCGCCCATACGCGCGGTGAGCCGGGATGCCGCTCCCGCAGTGTTCGTACGATCCCGTGCACGACCCGCGCGGTGCCGGTGACGTCGAGGCCGTCGCCGTAGGTCCGCAGGTCGCGGTACAGGCGTTCCGTCAGCCGTACCGACACCAGGTCGGTCGCCTCCCACAGTGCGCCCACCACCTGCGGGTACCCGGCCGTCTGGAACGCGGACGTCAGGTGCACGGCCTCGTCGGGGAGGCGGTCGGTGCGGGTGGTGTGGCAGGCCAGCAGCACGGCGAGCTGGGCGTGCGGCAGATGTCCGCGCGCCACGTCCCGCACCGTGAGCCGTCCGTCGGCGAGTTCCAGACGGCTCCTGGACGGGTCCTCGGCGTCGCTCAGGCCGTGGCACGCGAAGTGCACGGTGGCCGCGGAGGACAGCTCGGTGAGCACCCGTTCGACCGTCGCGTCGGCGCCCTCCACGATCCGCAGTCCGCGCAGGGTCTGGCCCATCGCCTGCACCTCCGCCACGGAGGCGCCGTCCCTGCCGTCGGCACCGGTGGGCTGCCGTACTGCCAGGAAGGGGCCGCGGGCGGCGCGCGTCACCGGGGCCTGCCGCGCGTGCCGCAGGGCCCGGATGCTCGGCGTGTACGAGGAGGCGGCCCGGTCCAACACCGAGCGCCCGTCGCCGAGTTCGGCCGCCCGGTGATGGCCGGCCGCGTGCAGCGGCAGATGGGCCAGCGGCCCGGACGCCGACCACCACAGTCTCGGCACCGCACCGCGCGGGGCGCCCTCGGGGACCGTCCGGGTCAGGCCCGCCGCGTTCAGCACCGGTTCCGCGATGGTGTCCCAGAGCCATTCGAGGGTGTCGAACACGGTCTCGGCGGCTTCCGTGCGCTGGGCGCGCGAATCGCCGACACCCACGGAGACGGCCGCGAGGAACTGCCGCGCGGTGTGCGCGAGGCGCCCCTCGGTGACGTCGAGGGGCACCAGCTCGATGCCCTTGGTGGTGACGACGAGGGCGTCGGAGCGCAGCCGGTCGATGTTGACCAGGACGATCGGCCCCTCCTTCGCCTCGCGGCGCATCTGCTCGGCGCTCGGCGGCAGCAGGAAGTGCTCGAACCCGTCGAGCCCCCGGATCCGGGCCAGCAGCCGCTGCCACTCCTCGGTCACCGCGTGCTGCTCCCGGATCCGCGCGGCCTCGCCGGGCCCGCCCGGCGCACTCCCGCTCTCCGTCTCCCGCAGCCGACGGGCGAGGGCGGTGAACTCCCGGGCCACCCGTGGATGGGCCGCGGCGAGGTCGGAGTCGTCGCTGCGGGCCTGGAGGTCCTGCCCCATCAGCACCGCCCGCCCCTGTTCCAGCAGGGCCGCCGCCTGTTCGGTGCGGCCCGCGGCGAGTGCCACCGCGCACGCGGTGCGGGCCAGGCTCGTCCCGGCGAGCCGGTCAGGGAAGTCGGTGGTGCGGCCGGTGCCCCCCGGGCCCTGATAGCGGCGGCCGAGCAGCGCGGCGCGCAGGACGTCCTGGCGGTCGTCGCGGTGCAGCGCCTGGGACACCACCAGCGGCAGTGCTTCCAGCGCGGCCTCTGCGGCGTCCGTCGCCCGGGCCCAGTTCCGGCTGTTGACCGCCGACCCGAACGCGGCCCGCGCGTTCTCGAACCGGGCCCGGGGCGGCAGCACCCGTTCGGTGGCCGGGTCCCAGGAGCTGAGCTCGGGATCGCCGTAGCGGTACCCGGTGACGTCGTCGTAGGCGGTGCGGACCAGTTCGGTGACGGTCGCCAGGGCCGGGCGGAGCTGCTCGCGCATCGCGGCCACCTCGGCTGAGTACTCAGGTCGGCCCGGCAGTTCTTCGAGGCTCCGCGCGGCCAGTTCGACGAGCCGTACCGCCTCCTGGACGCCGGACACGTCCCGGCGCATCCAGGAGACGCCGGCCAAGGAGTGCGCGTAGGGGATGACACAGCCCAGCCACCTCGCCGACATCTCGGGCAGCCTGCCGAGCGCCCAGACCAGCGCGTCGGAGGCGCGGGCGACGGTCGCCTCGTCCTGACGCGCCATTCCGTAGTCGCTGCGGTACATCTCCACGGAGCACAGCAGGTCGATGTACCGCGCGCTCGTGGGCGGCAGCAGGGCCAACTGCTCGTCGCCGCACCGCACCGCCCGCTCCAGGTCCTCGTGGCGCTCGCTGAAGGTGAACCGCGTGGCCAGGAACTGCACGAGGGTGATGGCGAAGAAGCCGCGCCGCCCGTCGGGCAGCGGCCCGGCCAGCGCGGCCTCCAACTGGTCCATGGCCAGGGCCAGTCGACGCGGATCGTTGGCACCGGTGCCCAGCAGGGAGGCCAGCACGGCCGCGGCGTCCGGCGGCAACCCGTCGAGGTCCGCCGCGGTGGGCGGCTCCGCGGGCCCGGCGTCAGCGGGCGGTCCGGGCGGCCAGACGAGGTCGGCGGCTCGCGGCCGATCCGGTCCGGCGTCCGCCGAGGCGGGCCGGGGGCCGCCGGTGAAAGGGGCGAAGTCCTCCGGGCCGGGGCCGGGTGAGCGCACCCCGGGGCGGCCCAGCGGGACGGACACCTGGACGGGCGGGAGCTGCACCCCGTTCAGCAGCCGTCCCAGCATCGGGCTCATGAAGGTGAGCAGTCGGGCGCCGCTGACCGGCATCCACTTGAGCATCTTCGCCAACTCGGCGCACGCGGTGCGCTTGTCGGCGATGTGCGGCAGCAGGGGGTGGTCCGGGGGCAGGTCCCGCTGGAGCGCGGCCCACAGTTCGTCCGCGCGCCGGAGGTCGGCGTCCGACTTGGTGAGGATGGCCCGCGCGCCCAGCAGCGCCGGCATGTTCCCGGCGTAGATCCCGCTGTCGTCGGGGGGCCCGCAGGCCCGGAACGCCTCCAGCTGGGCGATGGCCTCGTCGATCACCTCCTCCTCCGGATGGAACGGCACGGACATGGTGAGGGCGAGGGAGAGCATGAGGTGGGCCGAGGCGGCCTCGCCGTCGACCGAGGCGGTGCCGTGGCGCCGGGCGTGTTCGACCGCCCGCAGCGCCGACCGGCCGCCCCGCAGCGCCAGTTGGACGGGCCGGGTGTCGCTCGGCTTGTCGCGGAGCCGCGCCAGGGACGCGTGCACGACGGTGGCGCTGACGAGGCCGGCCTCCAGATGGTCGGCGGTGAGGCCGGCGAACGCCGCGTCGGCCCACCGGCTCGCGTCCTTCAGGACGGTCATGTCGCCGGACTCCATGCGGAAGAACGCGGACTGCGCGAGCCGGGCCAGCAGACAGGGCCGGACCAGGTCGTCGGCCGGGAGCCCCTCGGCCAGCCGGACGGCGTGCGGATGCGACGGCCGGGGCGGCTCGAAGTGGCGGGGCGGGGGCTCCTCCGGGTAGGACGCCGCGACCGCCACCGGATCGTCCGCCGGCCGGCCCTGGGTCTGGGCGGCGAGATAGTGGTGGCTCTCGTCCGACAACCGGTGGTCCTCGAACCGCAGCGCCAGCGTGCGCTCGGCCAGCCACAGGTGCAGCGCCCAGCGCGGCCGCAGCGGATGCTGCCTCTCCCCCACGTCGAGCGCGTACTCCAGGACGGCCGCCGCGGCCACCGCGCAGTCCCGGCCGCCCTCGTTCCAGGAGGCGCGCAGGAGGCCGGCCGCCGCCGGCAGCCAGCTGTCCGGATCCTCACCGGCGCCGGCCACATGCCGCTTCACATCCGGTGTCCACGCAGCCTCACAACGCACCAGCAGACGATCCACGGCTGTTCGTATCTCTGACACACCGCCAGTCTTCCCGGCCGGGGCGCGCTTTGGTCATCATCCGGAAATCTCCGACAAACAACCCGCCGTGCGCTCAGGACAGTTCACGGTCCGTCAGGGCGACTCGGTACCCACCCGCTCACTCACCGTGTCCCGGGCGTCGGTCCCGGCGTGATGGAAGACGCCGCCCTTGTCATAGAACACGTCCACGCCAGGGAGTCCCGGCGGCACGTACCGAGGAGGTTCTCCACGGCACGGCAGTGGCCACACTTCGCCGGCGTGCAACCAGAGCACCGTGCACCGTCGTCAGAACCCCTAACTGCTCACGTTCATAAGGGTAGTTGGCAACCAAGAGCACTGGCGTGCGCCACACTCATGACAAGAGCGTGGGCACAGGGGCGGGAGCGACACATGGCCGAGTGGAGACCAGTCTTAGCCGCGGCGGCGGGGGTGCTGCTCCTGGCGGGATGCAGCAGCGGACCGGACGATGAGCCGAAGGCACAGGAGACGCCGGAGAAGAGCGCCGGAGCGTCGCCTTCGGCCTCGGCGTCGCCCGAGAACGAGCCGTACACGCTCGCCCAGGATCAGGCGCCGAGGACGCGGGCCGAGGCGGTCGAGTTTGTTCGTGAACTCACCGTGCGCCCCGACTACTTCGGCACCGGGTACCGCAAGCGTGATCCCTTCGAGAGCGATCCGGCCGAGTGGGCCGTACTCGGCGAGGACTGCCTGTGGCGGCGCGAGGCGCTGCCCGGCACCGTACTGGCCAGTCTCACCCGGGCGTACGAGCTGCCCGCGAAGGGTGGCAAGGGGCCGGTGTACCTGTCGCTGACCGTCACCGTGCACCAGGACGTCATTGCGGCGCGGCGCGACATGGCCGGCTCCCTGGAGGAGGCGCTGCGCTGTCCCGGGCAGCAACTGAACGCCACGGACCGGGTGCTCGGCCTGTACTCGCGGGCCGACGCCTTCGCCGACGGGCGGTCCGTGATCTCCGACGACGACCTGACGGAGGCCGGCACCTGGGCCGCCGCCGGCGGCAAGGCGCATCCCTTCGACTGGTACAAGTTCCGGATGGGGCCGGTCACCGTGGCGGCGACCGCGCGGCACGGCGCGGGCCGGACCAAGGCCGAGGACTCCACCGTCACCACCGACATGGGCAAGGGAATGACCTTCGTCGCGGCGAGCATCGACGGCCGGGGCAGGGCGGGCGACGCCGGCGCCACCGCCGAACCGACCGAGAAGAAGGGGGCGGGGCAGTGAGCGAACCGCTGCGGTCCTCCGACCCGTCCCGCATCGCGGGGTTCCGGCTGCTGCGGCGGCTCGGCGCGGGCGGCATGGGCGTCGTCTACCTCGGGCGCACCGACTCCGGGGCGCTCGCCGCGGTCAAGGTGATCCGGGGGGAGGGCGCCGGTGACGACGACTTCCGGGCCCGGTTCGCGCGGGAGGTTGAGCTGGCGCGGCGGGTGGACAGCCCCTGGGTGGTCCCCGTCCTGGACGCGGACGCCGAGACACGCGAGCCATGGCTGGCCACCGCGTTCGTCCCCGGCCCTTCCATCGCCGAGGCGGTCGCCGGTCACGGCCCGCTGCCGTCGCCGGCCGTACGCGTCCTGGGCCGGCTGCTGGCCGACGCGCTGGACGCCGTGCACACGGCCGGGCTCGTCCACCGGGACGTCAAACCGGGCAACGTCCTGCTCGCCCTGGACGGGCCGCGCCTGATCGACTTCGGCATCGCGCGCGCCGCCGACGACACGGCACTGACCGCGTCCGGGCTCGTGATCGGCACCCCCGGTTTCCTCGCCCCGGAGCAGGCCCAGGGGCAGCCCGCCACCGCTGCCAGCGACATGTTCGCGCTGGGCTGCGTGCTGGCGTACGCCGCGACCGGCGCTCCTCCCTTCGGCACCGGGACACCGGATGCCCTGATGTACCGCACGGTCCACGACGAGCCCGAACTCGGCCGTCTGGAAGGCGAGTTGCGGGCCCTCGTGGAGCGCTGCCTGGCAAAGGACCCGGCCGAGCGGCCTACGGCGGACGGCATGAGGGGCTTGTTCGCCGAGGACGCTCCGGACGCCTCCGGCGGCTGGCTCCCCGATCCCGTCGCCCGGATGGTCGCCGCGCGGGCCACCGAGAGCCTCGCCTTCCCGGACGTCGAACCCACGGTCGTGGACGATCCGGCTGTCCCCGCCCGGCACCCGGGGCGGCGCCGCCTGCTGCTGGCCGGCGGCGCGCTGCTGCTCGCGGGCGGCGGAACCGGAGCGGCGGTGTGGGCGTCAGGGGACGACGAGAAACCGTCCGCGAGCGCCGGGCGTCCCGTGTACGTCCTCGGCGTGCACACGACCACCGGCACGGCCGAGGCCGCCGTCAGCCGGGCCTCCGAACGCGCCGCCCGCCTCGCCGTCGCCCAGCACAACGCCACGCCGAAGCGCTCCTACGACCTGAAGGTGAAGGTCCTCGCCGACAAGGGCGACGCGGACACCGCGCAGGCGGTGGCCCGTACGTTCACCGCCGACCGGAACGTCGTCGCCGTGCTGGGACCGGTCGCCGAGCTCCCCATGCAGAGGGCCGCGGCCGTCTACGGCGCGGCGGGGCTGACCCATGTCTCCAGCAGCACGGGCCAGCAGGACTACTTCCTGACGTCGCCGAAGACCTCGTTCCAGACCGGCCCCGCCCACGCCGCGCTCGGCGGCTGGATCGGACTGCACGCCTACGTGACCCAACAGGTGGTGCGGGCCGGCGTAGTGATCGACCGGGCCGGGGGTCCGGCCATGCAGGACGAGGGCACCCAGGTGGTCGGCAACTGGCGCAACATCCTCAAGAGCGAGGTCGTACCCCGCGTCGTCGCGGAGGACACGGACGACGGCCCGAAGGCGGTGCGCCAACTGCTCGCCGCCGATGTCAGGGCCTTCGTGTACCTGGGCACCCTCGACGCCACCGTCCGCACGGCCCAGGACCTGGCCACGGCCCGCTTCGCCGGCCCGCGCTGGATGCAGCACCAGCTCTACGGCTCGGACTTCCCGCGTCTCACGGGCGCGGCGGGCGACGGCTGGTACGTGGTGACGGACGCCGTGGATCCCTCCGTACTGACGACGAAGCGGGCCAAGGACTTCACCGCGGCCTGGCGAAAGCGCTACGGCAGCACTCCCGAGCCGTACGCGACCGAGGCGTACGACAGTGTGGGGATGCTGCTCGCCGAGTTCGCCCGCACGGTCCCGGCCGGGGCACGCCGACGGCCGGTGCGGGCCGATCTCGCCGTACGGCTGGCGAAGGTCAAGTACCAGGGCATCGCGCGGACTTACGCCTTCGGCGACTTCCACCAGTACGACAACAGCTCGACGGGCTGGGCGGACGAGACCTTCGTCCACGAGGTGCGAGGCGGGCGGTTCCGGCAGCTGGGATCGCTCGGCGATCTGAATCGCGCGGCGCAGAGCCAGAGCTGACGGAGGTCCCAAGGCGGCGGGCGGGAACGACGGGGAAACGGAGGCGGCAGACGTGGAACGGCTCCTGCCCACCGATCCGTCCCTGATCGGCGGGCACCGGCTCGCCGGGCGGCTCGGCGCGGGCGGCATGGGCGTCGTCTACCTGGCGCGCTCGCCGTACGGCGCCTGGTGCGCGCTGAAGGTGATCCGCGAGGAGTACGCCGACGACCCCGGTTTCCGCGCCCGCTTCCGCCGCGAGACCGAGCTCGCGTCGCGCCTGACGAGCCGGTGGACCGTGCCGGTCGTCGCGGCCGACGCCGACGCCCGCTCCCCGTGGCTGGCCACCGCCTATGTGCCCGGCCCGTCCCTCGCCGAGGCGGTGGCGCTGCGCGGGCCCTGGCCCGAGGCGCAGCTCCGCGGGCTCGGTGGCGTGCTGGCCGAGGCGCTGGACGGGGTGCACGCGGCCGGGCTGGTCCACCGGGACGTGAAGCCCGCGAACGTGCTGCTCGCCGCGGACGGGCCGCGGCTGATCGACTTCGGGATCGCGCGGGCCGTCGGCGCGACCGCGCTCACCACGGACGGCTCCGTCGTCGGCTCCCCCGGCTACCTCTCCCCCGAGCAGGCCCGCGGACACACCGTGGGTCCGCCCAGCGACGTCTTCTCGCTCGGCTGCGTCCTCGCCCACACGGCCACCGGCCGCCCGCCGTTCGGCACCGGCGGCGCGGCGGCCGTGCTGTACCGGACCGTCAGGGAGGAACCGGACCTGGACGGCATCCCGGAGAGCCTCGGCCGGACCGTACGCCGATGCCTGGAGAAGGAACCGGAGCGGCGCCCCAGCACCCGTGAACTCCGCGAAGTCTTCGGCGAGTTCGCCGTGGACGAGTGGCTGCCCGAAGGGCTGCCGGCCCTGGTCGCCGCCCGGGCCGCACGCGTCCTGGACCTGCCCGTTCCCGACCCCACCATGCTCGCCGGGCCCACTCCTGTGGACGCGCCGCCCTCGGCCACCCGGCGGCGGCTGCTCGTCGCGGGGGCCGCGCTCGGTGTCACCGCGGCGGCCGGGGCGGGCGCGTGGTGGCAGTGGGGCCGGGGCGCCGCGTCGGCGAACAGCGGTTCCGTACGGCGCTCGCGCCATGTGGTCGTCCTGCTCGGCAGCCCGGAGGACCCCTTCTTCACCGACCAGGAGCGCGGCGCCCGCCTCGCCGTCGAGCAGCACAACCAGGACACCGGGCGCACCGTGGACCTCGTCCTGCGCACCGCGGACGACGCCGGCACCGCGAAGGGCTCCGCCGCGGCGGCCACCCGGCTGGCCGCCGCCCCGGACGTGTCCGTGGTGATCGCGGCGGGCACGAACGCGACCGTGCCCGCTGCCTTCGCCCCGTGTACGAAGGCCCGGCTGACCGTGCTCGTCACCCGTGCCGACACCGGGGCCATGGACGTCGTCAACACCACCAGCGCCCTCGTGCTGCGCAGCACCCAGATCGTCGGCCCGTTCGCGGCGGTGATCTATCTGAACCGGGTCGTCAAACCCGCCCGCACGGTGGTCGTGCACGACCTGGCCACCGAGGTGGAGAGTCTGACCACGGTCCGCAACATCACCGTCGACGGCGTGCTCGACGGCGGGACGACGGTGGAGGAGGTAGCCGCGGACGAGGACTTCACCGGGGCCGCCCGCCGTATCTCCGCCCGCCCCCGCGACGCCGTCTTCTTCAGCGGGGTGCGCCCCGACCGCGCCGCCGCCTGCGCCCACGCCTTGCGGGACGCGGGCCACCAGGGCGCCAGGGTCGCGGGCGAGCACGTCCTCGGCGCCCCCTTCCTCGCCGCCGGCGAGGACTGGAGGATCGCCACGGGCTACACGGACGCGAACGCCGACACCCGCACCAAGGCGTTCGCCGCCGCGTTCCGCGCCCGCCACGGACACGCGCCGGGCCCCTGGGCGGCCGAGGCGTACGACGCCGTCCGGTTCGCCGCCCACGGCCTGGCCTCCGTCGGCGACGACGGCCGTACCGCACTGCGCTCGGAACTCCTGCGTCGCCCCTGGCAAGGCATCACGCGCCTCATGAGCTTCGACGCCTCCACGCAGTTCTTCCAGGCCCGCGGCGACGGTGGAGGGTTCCTGTTCCGGGTGACCGGCGGAGCCGTCCGCTTCGTGGCGCGCTCCGCCGACCTCGGCAAGAAGACGTGAGCCGTCGTGCAACTCCCTTTCAGTGCAAGGGAGTTGCACGACGGTCACGCGCCGACGTACGCCGCCAGATGCTCCCCCGTGAGCGTCGAGCGCGCGTCGACCAGGTCGGCCGGCGTGCCCTCGAAGACGATCTTTCCGCCGTCGTGGCCGGCGCCGGGGCCCAGGTCGATGATCCAGTCCGCGTGGGCCATGACCGCCTGGTGGTGTTCCACGACGATGACCGACTTCCCGGAGTCGACCAACCGGTCGAGCAGGCCGAGCAGTTGCTCCACGTCGGCGAGGTGGAGGCCGGCGGTGGGCTCGTCGAGGACGTAGACCCCGCCCTTCTCGGACATGTGGGTCGCCAGCTTGAGGCGCTGGCGTTCGCCGCCGGAGAGGGTGGTGAGCGGCTGGCCGAGGCTGAGGTAGCCGAGGCCGACGTCGGCGAGCCGGGTCAGGATCCGGTGCGCGGCCGGTGTCGCCGCCTCGCCCGCGCCGAAGAACTCCTCGGCCTCGGTCACCGACATCGCGAGCACCTCGCTGATGTCACGGCCGCCGAAGAGGTACTCGAGCACCGACGCGTCGAACCGCTTCCCGTCGCAGTCCTCACAGGTGGTGGCCACGCCGGCCATCATCGCCAGGTCGGTGTAGATGACGCCGGCGCCGTTGCAAGTGGGGCAGGCGCCCTCGGAGTTGGCGCTGAACAGGGCCGGCTTCACTCCGTTGGCCTTGGCGAAGGCCTTCCGGATCGGTTCGAGGAGTCCGGTGTACGTCGCCGGGTTGCTGCGGCGCGATCCGCGGATGGCGCCCTGATCGACGGAGACCACGTTCTCGCCGGCCGGGATCGACCCGTGCACGAGAGAACTCTTGCCGGAGCCCGCGACACCGGTGATGACGGCGAGGACGCCGAGCGGGATGTCGACGTCGACGTCCTGGAGGTTGTTGGTCGCGGCGCCCCGGATCTCCAGGGTGCCGGTGGGCTTACGCGTCGACTCCTTGAGCTTGGCCCGGTCGTCGAAGTGCCGGCCGGTGATGGTGCCGCCGGTGCGCAGTCCCTCGACGGTGCCCTCGAAGCAGACGGTACCGCCCGCCGTACCGGCGCCCGGGCCGAGGTCGACGATGTGGTCGGCGATCGCGATGGTCTCCGGCTTGTGCTCCACGACGAGCACGGTGTTGCCCTTGTCGCGCAGGCGCAGCAGCAGGTCGTTCATGCGCTGGATGTCGTGCGGGTGCAGTCCGATGGTGGGCTCGTCGAAGACGTACGTGACGTCGGTGAGCGAGGAGCCGAGGTGGCGGATCATCTTGACGCGCTGCGCCTCACCGCCCGACAGCGTGCCGGCCGGCCGGTTCAGCGAGAGGTAGCCGAGTCCGATCTCGACGAACGAGTCGAGGGCCTGTCGCAGCGCGGTGAGCAGCGGCGCGACCGACGGTTCGTCGAGGCCGCGGACCCATTGGGCGAGGTCGCTGATCTGCATCGCGCAGGCGTCGGCGATGCTGATGCCCTTGATCTTCGACGAGCGGGCGCCCTCGTTGAGGCGGGTGCCGTCGCACTCGGGGCAGGTGGTGAAGGTGACCGCGCGGTCCACGAACTCCCGGATGTGCGGCTGCATGCCCTCGCGGTCCTTGGCGAGCATCGACTTCTGGATGCGCGGGATCAGACCTTCGTAGGTCATGTTGATGCCCGCGATCTTCATCCGGGTCGGCTCGCGGTGCAGGAAGTCCTGGAGTTCCTTCTTGGTGAACCTGCGGATCGGCTTGTCCGGGTCGAAGAAGCCCGACTCGCTGTAGAGCCGGGAGTTCCAGCCGCCGCCCGTGTAGCCCGGGACGGTGATCGCGCCCTCCGCGAGGGACTTGGAGTCGTCGTAGAGCTGCGTGAGGTCGAGGTCGGTGACCGAGCCCCGGCCCTCGCAGCGCGGGCACATGCCGCCGGTGATGCTGAAGCTGCGGCGCTCCTTCACCTTCTGTCCGCCGCGTTCCATGGTGACCGCGCCCGCGCCGCTGATGGAGGCGACGTTGAAGGAGAACGCCTTGGGCGAGCCGAGGTACGGCTTGCCGAGCCGGCTGAAGAGGATGCGCAGCATGGCGTTGGCGTCGGTGGCGGTGCCGACCGTGGAGCGGGGGTCGGCGCCGAGCCGCTGCTGGTCGACGATGATCGCGGTGGTCAGCCCGTCGAGGACGTCGACCTCGGGCCGCGCCAGCGTCGGCATGAAGCCCTGCACGAAGGCGCTGTACGTCTCGTTGATCAGCCGCTGCGACTCGGCGGCGATCGTGTCGAACACGAGCGAGCTCTTGCCCGAGCCGGAGACACCGGTGAACACCGTCAGCCGGCGTTTCGGAATCTCGATGCTGACGTCCTTGAGATTGTTCTCGCGCGCCCCGTGCACGCGGATCAGGTCATGGGTGTCGGCAGCGTGCGGCGCGGACGACCGCGGGTCCGTCCTCGTGGCCTTGCTCATCGTGTCTTCCCTCCGTATCCACCGGGCCGGCCCGTCGTCGGGTCCGCCGGCTGCCCCCACGCTAGAGGTGCGGTGCGGGTCCGCGCTTCTCGAATCCTGACCGAAGGGACAACCGAAGGGACACCTGTCCCACCTACTGATCGCCGCGCAGATACCGGGTGACCATGTCGACCAGCTCCTGCTCGAACGTCTCGACCGGGATGGCCCGCGGGTCGGCCATGAGCTTGTGGATGTTGATCTCCACGGTGAACACGATCAGCTCGGCCGCGGTGGCGAGGTGTCGCACGTGCACGTCCGGGTGCCGGGCGAGGAGGTCGCGCACCTGACCGACGCGAGCCTTTCCGTGCCGCTCGACCGTGTCGCGCAGTTCCCGCGAGAGCGGCGCCTCTTCCATCATGATCCGCAGCAGTTGCGGATCATCGCGATGGTTGTCGATCGCGTCGCGGACCAGCGCCCGCACCGTCGCCTCCAGAGTGCCGGGAGACAGGTCGAGCTGTTCGGCCTGCGTCCAGGTACCGCGGTCGATGTGCCGCACCAGCAACGCGGCGAGGACGGCGTCCTTGTTCGGGAAGTACTGGTACAGCGAGCCGATGGAGACGCGGGCGCGTTCGGCGATGCGGTTGGTGGTGCCGGCGGCGTAGCCGTGCTCGGCGAAAACGTGAGCAGCGGCGGTGAGGATGCGCTCGCGGGTGAGTTCGGCGCGCACCTGGCGGGGCTTGCGACGTGGCTGAAGACGGTCGTCGGCCGATGGCATCCGGGGGCCTCCTCAAGGCGCGAAAAGCGAGTAGCCAAAGAGCTGAGCTATTGCTCACAATATAGCTATGAGCTGCGAGAACAAGGCCATGGCCGATCGCGTCCCGGGCTGCTCGGGCTCCTTCTGAGAGGAATCCCCGTGCGACAAGCGAACCGGTTGGGCGCCCCGCGTCGGCTGACGACGGAGGCCGAGGTCGAGACGACGGTCGGCCGCCCGGCGTCGGCGATCATGCTCAAGCAGATCAGTGCCCTCGACGAGGGCTGCCGGACCGTCCTCGCGCGGTGTCCGATCGCGGCCGTCGGATACCGGCACGCCGACGGCACCAGCAGGACGACCTTCATCGGCGGCACACCGGGGTTCGCACGCGTCCACTCGTCCACGCGCATCTCGTTCACCCTGCCCGGGCCCGACGCCCCGCACGGTCCGGTCTCGTTCTTCTTCCTCCTGCCCGGCGTCGGGGAGGTCCTGCGCGTCAACGGCTCGGTGGCCGCGCGGAAGGGCGCGGAGACGACCGTCGACATCCAGGAGGCGTACGTGCACTGCGCACAGGCCGTCCTCCGGTCCCGCCTGTGGCAGCCGCCCGTCCCGTCCGAGCCGGCCGCCGGGATCACGGACGACGGGCCCCTGACCCGACCCGGTGTCCTGGAGTTCCTGGCCGCTGCCCCCTTCCTCGCCCTGTCCACGTGGGACGACTCCGGTGGCAGCGACACGAGTCCCCGTGGGGACCGGCAGGCAGTGGCCCGCGCTCTCGACGGCCGCACGCTCGTCGTCCCGGACCGGAAGGGCAACAAACGCGCGGACACACTGCACAACCTGCTGCGGGACGACCGGCTCTCGTTCGCCGCGCTGGTGCCGGGGCGCACCGGTGTGCTGCACGTCCGCGGCCGTGGTGCGATCACCGACGATCCCGCGCTGCTGGAGACCATGGCGCTGCGCGGGATACCGCCGCACCTGGCGTTGCTCATCGACGTCGAGCACGCCGAGGTGGCCGGCAACGACGCCGTGGCGCGCTCGCGGCTGTGGACCCCCGCCGCTCACCTCGGACGGGGCACGGTGCCCGACCTGATAGCGCTGGGAGGAGAGCACCTCGCCGCCGGTTCGGCCGACGCCGAAGGCGGTCCGCCCGCGTTCCTGCTGAAGGCCGTCGGAGCGGTCCCGGGGATGACCCGGCTGATGCGACTGGTGATCAACCGCCTCTACCGTTCCGGGCTGCGGAACGAGGGCTACGAGGACGTCGAGCCCGGCACGGGCGGCCGGCACCGCGGCTTCCCGCGCCGACGCCCCGCCGACGCCGGGCAAGCGGTCACCGGTGGACGGGCGGAGGATCCGCTACGGGAGGTGCGCGTCGCCGAGGTGCGCCGCGAGACTCCGAGCGCGGTCACCCTCGTGCTGGAGGACGTGGGCGAGAACCCGGGCCCGTTCGACTTCCGGCCCGGCCAGTTCTTCACCCTGGTCGCCGACATCGAAGGACGCCCGGCACGACGGGCCTACTCGGCATCGTCGGCGCCCGGTTCGTCCCAGTTGGAAGTCACCGTCAAGCGCGTCGACGGCGGCCGGTTCTCCACCCACGTGCACCAGAGCCTCCGGGTCGGCGACCGCCTCGCCGTGCGCGGTCCGTCGGGATCCTTCCACGCCGAGCAGCGGCCCCCGGACGAGATCGTGCTCGTCGCGGCGGGCAGCGGCGTGACACCGATGATGAGCATGATCCGTACCCGGCTCGCCGTGCCGGGCCGCGACCGGATCGCGCTTCTCTACAGCAGCCGCAGCAGCGAAGAGACCATCTTCGCCGAGGAGTTGAACCGGTTGGCGAAGGACCACCCCGGCCGGCTGGCGGTCACCCACGTCCTGACCCACCGGGACGGGCGCCTCGACGCGGACGGCATACGTCGCTGGATCACCGGCCTGTCCCCGGCGGCGGGCGCCCACTACTACACCTGCGGTCCCGTACCGCTGATGGAGGCCGTCCAGGACGTCCTGACCGGGCGGGGAGTCCCGGAGGAGCTGGTCCACCAGGAGCGCTACACCAGCGGAGCGGACACCGGGACCGTGGCGACGGCGCCGCAGGAGATGGTCGTGGAGGAGGACGGGCGCCCCGTCGGAACGGTGGTCGTCGAGCCCGGCCAGACACTGCTCGACGCGGGACTCGCGGCGGGGCTGCCGATGCCGTACTCCTGCACGGTCGGAAACTGCGGCGACTGCATGGTGCTGCTCCGCGGCGGAGAGGTCACGCAGAACGAGCCGAACTGCCTCACTCCACGGCAGAAGGCCGACGGCCATGTGCTGGCGTGCGTGAGCTGTCCCCTGTCCAGGGTCACGCTCGACATCACCGACCCGTGACCGCGCACGTCGCCCGGGGGAAGAGAGAACTTGTTCACCTCTCCGCAACCGCCCTTTGGATCCACATACTTAGAGTGTGGATCCCCACCATCGATGCCCACCTTCGCCCCCAAACCGACCCCTGGACCCGTCACCTGAACCTGAACTCCCGCGCCCCTGAACGGATCACACCCATGCGCCTGCCGTCTCACCCGCAGCCCTCATGACACCACGCCACGGTGTCCGCAGGATCGTGCCCCTGCTGCTGGGCTGGGAGGAACTCCCCAAGTCCGTCTCCGTGCACGGCGCCCCGTACGAGGAACGACTGCGTGAACCCGTACCGGCCGTGCTCCTGGAGTGCGACGGCGGCTGGCTGCTGCTCGACACCGGCTTCAACACGGCACTGATCCGGGACCCGGCCCTGCGCCGCCGCTTCTACGGCTCCCCCAACTACCGGCCGATCCTGCCGGGCCCCGGCGAGCCTCTGGAGGAGGCCCTCGACGCGGCCGGCATCCCGATGGACGCGATCCACGCGGTGGCCGTCAGCCATCTGCACGCCGACCACGCGGGCGGACTCAAGCACTTCGCGGGACGGGTGCCGGTGCACGTACAGCGCGAGGAACTCTCCTACGGCCTGTCGGGGCAGCCGGAGGTGGAGCGCCACTCGATCTTCCGCGTCGACTTCGACGACCCGCGCATCGACTGGCGACAGGCCGACGGCGACACGGAGATCGCCCCCGGCGTGACCGCCGTGCTGACCGCCGGGCACACCCCCGGACACCAGAGTTTCGTCGTCGACCTCGCGGACGGCGGCGGTTTCGTGTTCGCCTTCGACGCCGCCGACCTCACCGAGAACATCGAGCACGAGCGTCCGATCGGCGCCTCGATCGGTGTCGATCCGGAGCGCACGGTGGAGCCCATCCGCCGGCTCAAGAGCATCGCCGCCGAGCGCGGCTACGAGCTCGTTCCGGGCCATGACCCCGTGGTCTGGCCGGAGTTGATGAGCCGCCGAGGACTGTCCGGCGCGTAGCCGGTCGTGACCGGATCGCATCCACAGCCCGGTTCACACGCCTTTAACACGCGGGACACGAGAGAGACCCTGTGGCCCGTGAACATGTTTTTGGATCCAATCTCGACACTTTGAGATCCATTATTCGAGGATCGGTGCCCAAGGAGGCCCACATGCCGGACCAGTCAGCTGGATCGTCCTCACCCGGCTCCGCCCCGTCGACGGCGTCGCGCCGCACCATGCTCCGGGGCGCGGGGCTCCTCGGGGTCGGAGTCGGCTTCGGGCTCCCCGCCCTGCTCAGTGCCTGCGGTGCCGCGGCCGACGACGCCAAGGGAAGCAGCAAGGGCGGCACGCTGACCCTGGCCATCGACGCGACCAGCGCGGTCAACGACCCGTCGTTCTACACCTCGTTGGGCGACTGGATGGCCGTCGACTGCATCTGTCGGGGCCTGACCTTCATCTCGTTCGAGACCAACGAGCCCACGCCGGACCTGGCGAAGAGCTGGACGATCTCCGACGACCAGCTCACCTACACCTTCGCCCTGCGCGAGGGCGTCAAGTTCCACGACGGCACCACGCTGACCTCGGCGGACGTGCTGGCCAGCCTGGGCCGGCAGTTCGACGAGAAGGACAAGACGCTGCCCAAGGGCGCCACCCGTCCGCTGTCCGACCTCGGCGCGAACGTCGCCTCGCTGACCGCCCCGGACGACCTCACCGTCAAGATGGTCCTCAAGAAGCCGGACCGCACCACCCTCGGCCAGCTCTCCGACATCGGCGGCCGCATCATCTCCAAGGCCGCGCTGAAGAAGTACGGCGCCGACATCGGCAAACACCTCGTCGGTACCGGCCCGTTCGCCTTCTCCGCCGCCACCTCCGGCCAGTCGATCACCCTCACGGCCTTCGACGACTTCCGCCTGGGCAGACCGCCGGTCGACCGGCTGGTGCTGCGCCAGGTCCAGGACCCGTCGACGATCGTCAGTTCGCTGCTCAGCGGCGACATCTCGGCCACCCAGTTCACCCCGTACTCCGCCGCCGCGCAGCTGCGCAAGGACGACTCGGTGACGGTCTACAAGACGCCGTACAACGCCAACGCGATCCTGATGATCGACGCCCGGCGCGTCCCCGAGCTCAAGGTCCGCCAGGCCATCAACCTCGCGATCGACCGCAAGGCCATCCTCGACCAGGCCTTCTACGGCGTCGGCGCGCTCCCCAGGGGCTACGCCATCCCGTCCGCGCAGAGCGGCTACGACACCAGCCTCGCCGACCTCAGCACCCAGGACACGGCCAAGGCGAAGCAGCTCGTCGCCGAGGCGGGC
Source organism: Streptomyces colwelliae (assembly GCF_048158785.1). NCBI lineage: Bacteria > Bacillati > Actinomycetota > Actinomycetes > Kitasatosporales > Streptomycetaceae > Streptomyces > Streptomyces colwelliae. Next base: position 49,328 of record NZ_JBLTJC010000016.1, read on the forward strand.
GCGGGCGGCCGTCGCATCCGGCTCATGGCGGCGAGCGACTCCTGGCACCCGAAGGCGGCACAGATCGTCGCCCAGAACCTGACCGACGTCGGCTTCAAGGTGGTCACGACGTCCGTCGACCCGGCCACGTACTTCACGCGTCTGCTCGACGGCAAGGACGACTACCACGATCTGATGATCTGGGAGCGCAACACCTACGTCCCGGACGCCAACGACATGGTCGGCGCCATGGCCAGCCCCACCGGGCTCTACGGCGCGACGATCACCGGCATGGACACGCTCAAGGACGCCGCCTCGCTCCAGACGGAACTGGACACGGCCAAGAACCTGCCCCTCGGCGCGCAGCGCACGGCCGCCTACACGAAGATCCAACGCCGTTGGGCCGAGGACTACATGGTCCTGTCGATGCTGGCCTGCTTCGCCAACCTCGTGGTGAGCGGCTCGCACGTGAAGCACATGAACACGGCGGCGCTGGCCAACCACCGCTGTTACATGGAGAAAGCCAGTGTCTGACACCACGACCGCTCCACCACCCGTGGCGACGGTACGGCCCTCTTCGTCCGCCCTCGCCGGGCGGACCGTCCTCGCCGTCTGGCGTCGGCGCCGGCTGGCGCGGTCCTGGCCGGCCATGCTGTCCTGGGCCGTCCTGATCGTGCTGGTCCTGGTGGCCGTCGTGGGGCCGCTGTTCGTCCAGGCGGACCCGCTGCGTCAGACCTCGTCGGCGCTGCTGCCGATGGGGTCCGCGGGCCATCTGTTCGGCACGGACGACCTGGGCCGCGACGAACTGGCCCGACTCGTGCACGGCGCCCGCCCGTTGCTGCTGGTGGCGTTCGCGGCGACCGCGCTGGCGGCCCTCGTCGGCACGGGGATCGGGCTCGTCGCCGGATACGCGGGCGGTGTCGTCGAGCAGGTCCTGATGCGGATCGTGGATCTCGCGCTCGCGTTTCCGTCCATCCTGCTCGTCATCCTGCTGGTGGCGGCAGCGGGGCCGGGCACGGTGAGCCTGGTCTTCGGCATCGGCGTCTCCCTCGCGCCCGGCCTGGCCCGACTCGCCCGCGCCCTGACGGCCCGCGAGGCGGCCCGTGACTACGTCGTCGCCTCCAAGCTGGGCGGCACCCGCACCCCGCGCATCCTCGCCCGCGAACTCCTCCCGAACATCGCGGGACCGATGCTCGCCCAGGTCGTCATGACCCTCTCGATCGCGGCCGGTTTCGCCGCCGGCCTGTCCTACCTCGGCCTCGGCATCCAGCCCCCGCAGCCCGACTGGGGCTACATGGTCCAGGCGGGCCAGGAGTTCCTCTACACGGCACCCCGGCTGGTCGTCCTGCCCGCGACGTTCACGCTCCTCTTCGTCGTCGCCTGCAACTTCGTGGGCGACGACCTGCGCGACGCGCTCGACGTACGGGGGCCGGCGTGACCACCGCACTGCTCACCGCACGCAGGCCCAAGTGGGCGGCGGGAACAGCCCTGTTGGTCCTACGACGGCTCGCGACCATCCCCGTCGTCCTGTTCGCGCTGGCCAGCCTGGTGTTCCTCGCGATGCGCCTGCTCCCCGGCTCACCGGCGACCTCGCTCGCGGCCGGCGGCAACAACCTCTCCGCGTCCCAACTGGCGGTGAACGAGGCACGCGTCAACAAGGCACTCGGCCTCGACCGCCCCCTCCTCGTCCAGTACGGCAGCTTCCTGAACGACCTGGTGCATCTACGGCTCGGCACCTCGTTCTACGGCTCGAACAGCGTCCTGGGTCTGCTCGGCGACGCGCTCCCCGCCACGATCGAGCTGACGCTCGCGGCGATGACGATCGCGGTGCTGCTCGGTGTCGTCACCGGTGTCATCGCCGCGCTGCGCAAGGGCAGTTGGATCGACCAGTCGACGCGGGCCGTGGCCACGGTGAGCTTCTCGCTGCCCTGGTTCGCGCTCGGGGTGCTCGGCATCGTCGTGTTCGGCGTGTGGCTGCGCTGGCTCCCGGTGCTGGGCCGGCTGCCCAGCTCGCTCGACTACAACCCGACCACCAACTTCGTTCTCCTGGACGCGATTCTCCAGAACCGCCCCGAGCTGGTGTGGCCCTGGATCCAGCATCTGATCCTGCCCGCCGTCACGTTGGCGCTGTCGATGGCCGGGTTCATCACCCGCATCGTGCGCGCCTCCGTGCTGGAGGTCCTCGACGACGACTTCGTGCGGACCGCCCGGATGAAGGGCCTGAGCGAGGGCGTGGTGATCCGCCACCACGTGCTGCGCAACTCGTGGCTGCCCATCGTGACCGTCCTCGGGCTCCAGTTCGGCTCCCTGCTGGGCGGTTCGGTGATCACCGAGACGGTCTTCTCGTACGCCGGTGTCGGCCGCCTGCTCGTGCAGGGCGTCCTGCAACGCGACTACCCCGTCGTGCAGGGCGCCGCCCTCGCCATCGCTCTCCTCTTCACCCTGGTCAACCACGCGGTGGACCTGCTGTACACGGTCCTCGATCCGCGGCTACGGAAAGGATGACCCGCATGGACATCGTGCTGGTCCACGGCGCCGGCGGACGGCCGACGACCTGGTCGGAGGTCCAGCCCCTGCTGGCCGCCCGCGGCCACCGGCTGTTCACCGTCACCAACCCGATGACCTCGCTGGAGGACGATGTCGCCAACACGGCGGCCGTGCTGGCGGAGACGACGGGCCCGGTGCTGCTGGCCGGGCACTCCTACGGCGGCGCGGTCATCAGCAACGTCGGCCGCGATCCGCGGGTCAAAGGCCTTGTCTACATAGCCGCGTTCGGGCCGGACGAGGGCGAGACGGTCAACGAGATCGTCGAGCGGTACCAGGAGGCCGAGATCTCCAAGTACATGCAGCGCGGCCCGAACGGTGAGTGGAAGTCCGAGACGAGCGAGGCGTTCTGGGCGGAGATAGGCCCCGATCTCTCGCCGGAGCAGCGGGCCGTGGTGGAGGCGGAGGGACGCAAGGCGGACAACCTCATCTTCACGCAGCCGACGGGCACACCGGCCTGGCGGACCCTGCCCAGTTGGTATCTGGTCGCCGATGACGACCGCACACTGCGGCCCGAGATCCAGAACGACATGTCGGCCCGGATGAAGGCCACTGTCGAGCATGTGCCGGGCAGCCACTACACGACCCTGGTGTGGCCGGAGCGCGTCGCCGACCTGATCCACACGGCGGCCATGGCCGTGGGCGAGGGTTCATGACCTCCGCGCCGGTGCTCGAAGTCCGGGACCTGCGCGTCCAGTTCGACGTTCCGGGCGGCCGGCTGCCCGCCGTGGACGGAGTGGACCTGACCCTCCACCAGGGCGAAGTCCTCGCGCTGGTGGGCGAGTCGGGGTCCGGGAAGTCCGCCCTGTCGATGAGCCTGGTCGGCCTGAACCGCGGTCCGCGCACCCACATCAGCGGCGAGGCGACCTTCAAGGGCCGGAACCTGGTCGCCGCGTCGGAGCGTGAGTTGCGCGGTGTGCGCGGCAAGGACATCACGGTCGTCTTCCAGGACGCGCTGGCCGCGCTCAACCCGCTGCACCGGGCGGGCGCCCAGGTCTCCGAGATGATCCGCGCCCACCGAGATGTGACACGTGGTCAGGCGATGGGCCGGGCCGTGGAGTTGTTCGGCGAGGTCGGCATCGCCGGCCCGGACCGCACGGCACGCGCCTACCCGCACCAGCTCTCCGGGGGCATGCGGCAACGCGTGATGATCGCCATGGGCCTGGCCAACGACCCGGCGGTACTGATCGCGGACGAGCCCACCACCGCCCTGGACGTCACGATCCAGGCCCAGGTCCTCGCGGTGCTCAAACGCGTCCAGCGCGACCACGGCACCTCCGTCCTGCTGATCACCCATGACCTGGGCGTCGTCGCCGAGGTCGCCGACCGGGTGGCGGTGATGTACGCGGGCCGGATCGTGGAGCAGGGCCTGCGCGAGGAAGTCCTGTTTCACCCACAACACCCTTACACCATGGGCCTGTTGGGTTCGGTGCCACCGATCGACGGTCCTGTCGTACGACGGCTGCCGACCATCGCGGGCAGTCCTCTGACCGGGGTGGACCGGCCGTCCGGGTGCGCGTTCGCTCCCCGGTGTCCGTTCGTCCACGACGCGTGTTCCGAACGGCCCGTACTGCGGCAGCGGCACGGCGACGACGGGCACCTCGACGCCTGTGTGCTGCCCTCCCCGGCCCGTGCCACGGCCCGCGCCCAGGGAGGCATCGCATGACCGCCGCGCTCATCCAGGCCCGCGAGTTGCGGGTCGAGTACCCGGGGCGGGCGGGCGGCCGGGTCAGGGCGCTGCGGGACGTCGACCTGGACATCCTCCAGGGCGAGACCCTCGGTCTGGTCGGCGAGTCGGGGTGCGGCAAGTCCACGCTCGGGCGAGCCCTGTTGCGCGTGATCGAACCCGCCTCGGGTCGCATCGAGTTCGACGGCACCGACCTCGTCCGGCTGCGTGGTCGCCAACTGCGCCGTACCCGGGCGGAGTTGCAGATGGTCTTCCAGGACCCGTTCGGTTCGCTGAACCCGCGCCGCAGGATCGCCGACATCGTCGCCGAGCCGCTGCTGCGGGCGCGCGGCGCCACCCGGGCCGAGGCCGCGAAGGCGGTGGCCGAGCTTCTCGACCTGGTCGGTCTCGGCGCCGAGGCCGGCGCGCGCAGGCCGCACGAATTCTCCGGCGGTCAGCGCCAACGCATCGGGATCGCACGGGCGTTGGCCTCGTCACCGCAGTTCGTCGTGGCCGACGAGGCCGTCTCCGCGCTGGACGTGTCGATCCAGGCCCAGGTGCTGAACCTGCTGTCGGACCTGGTCCGCGACCGCGGCCTGACGATGCTGTTCATCTCGCACGACCTGGGCGTCGTACGGCACATCGCCGACCGGATCGCGGTCATGTATCTCGGCCAGATCGTCGAGGTCGCCTCCCGGGACGCCTTCTTCGACGCCCCCGCACATCCCTACAGCCGGGCGCTGCTGTCCTCCGTTCCCGTGCTACGGCCCGGCGAGACGCGTGAACAGCAGGTGCTGGAGGGCGAGTTGCCCGATCCGGCGAATCCGCCCGAGGGCTGCCTGTTCCGCACCCGGTGCCCGATCGCCACGGAGCGGTGCCGCACCAGCGTGCCCGAGCTGCGCGAGATCGCGCCGGGCCGCAGTGTGCGCTGCCATCTGCCCCTGGTCTCCAGCGAGCAGCACGTCGCGAGTAGCGAGTAAGGACGAACCGCTTTGATCATCGACGCGTACAACACCACTCAGGACGTCCGCGGCCGTTCCGACTACCTCACCGGCGCCCGCAAGGGCCAGGCCCCGCCGCCGTACAAGCCCTTCGAGCCACGCCGCATCCTCGACCGGATGGACGCGGCAGGGGTGGACATGGCGATGGTGTGCTCACTCGCGCAGCGCATCGAGAACGACTTCATCGCCTCGTTGGTGGCCTCGTACCCGGACCGGTTCTTCGGCTTCGGGCAGGTGATGCCGCAGGCCGACGACGCGCTCGACGAGATCGACCGGATGGCCGACGCGGGCCTGGTCGGGCTGAAACTGCACCCGAGCCTGCACGGCTACCACGTCGCCGACCACGGCCTGCTGGACCCGGTGTTCGAGGCGTGCGCGCGGCGCGGGCTGCTGGTGCTGATCAACGCTCTCGACGACGCGTTCTGCGCGCCCCTGGCCATCGAGGAGATCGCGCGGGACCACCCCCAAGTCCCCACGATCATCGCCCACATGGGGGCCGTGTGGAACGTGCCGGAGGCGATCATCGTCGCCGAACGGCAGCCGCACGTGTACCTGGAGACGTCGGCGACGCTGATGAGCGACGTCAAGCGCGCCTACGCACGACTGGGACCCGAGAAGATCCTCATGGGCAGCGAGTGGCCCGGCTCCGACTTCGACCTGGAGCGTATGAAGATCGCGAAGGCGGTCGAGGACGAGAAGGACCGGGCGCTGGTCGAGGGCGGCAACATGGCCCGGCTGCTGGGGCTGACGGTATGAGCGCCGTGGACGCGCGGCCCGTGACCGTACCGCCGTCGATGGACGAGGACGATGTCGAACTCCTCGCCACCGCCCAGCGCTTGCTGGCCAAGGTGTGGCGGTCGGGCCGTCACGAGGTCGCGACCGCGCTGCGTACCGCCGACGGCCGGGTGCACACCGGGGTCCATGTGGAGGGTTCCTGCCGGCGCAGTTCGATCTGTGCCGAAGGCGTGGCCATGGGCACCGCCCGGGGCGCCCTGCCCGCCGGGGCGGAGCTGAGCATCACGTCGGTGGTGTCGGTGCAGATCAAGCCGGCGGGGTGGTTCCGGATCATCGCGCCGTGCGGGGTGTGCCGTGAACTGATCAGCGACTACTGCCCGGACGCCACCGTGTGGGTCACCACGGTCGACGGGGACGAGCCCGTCCCGTTGCGCGCCCTGGACCTGCTGCCCGAGAAGAGCCGACGCCGATGGTGAGCGCCGTCGATCCCGAGAAGAGCCTGTGCCGATGACGAACGCCATCGGTCCCGAGGAGAGGAGAGCCATGTCGTCCGTCTTCGTCACCGGTCCGTCCGGACGAACGATCCCCACAGGGCTCGATGTCCCCGAACTAGCCGCGCAGTTGGGCGGGTCCGGCACGCCGGTGCTGTGGGAGGAGCTGACCTGGTCGGAGGCCGGGTCCACGGCTGCCGCCCAGGACGCCGTCATCATCCCCGTCGGCGCCACCGAGCAGCACGGCCCCCATCTCCCCCTCGCCGTGGACACCCGGATCTGCGAGGCGGTCGCCCTCGGTGTCTCCGCCCTGACCGGCGTGCCCGTCGTCCCGCCCCTGAGCTTCGGGGTGTCCGCGTCCCACGGCGACTTCGCCGGGACGGTGGCCCTGCGGCCGGAGACCATGATCGCCGTCGTCGAGGACGTCATCGACTCCCTGTACGCCTCTGGAGTACGGCAGTTCGTGCTCCTGAACGGGCACATCTGGAACAACGGCGCGCTCGACGTGTCGGCCGAGAAGCTGAGGGTCCGTCACCGTGACGCGCGGGTGCGGGCGTTGGGGTACGTGACGATGTACCCGGGGCCCGAGGTCGACGGACATGTCACCTACGGCCGGGCGTTGATGCACGCCAACTTCTTCGAGACGTCCGTGATGCTGCACCTCGCGCCGGAGCTGGTCCGGATGGACCGGGCCACCTCCCACGTCGACGTCGACTCGTTCTGGGACTACCGCATGGACCAGGTCAGCGAGACCGGGGTCTGGGGCAGGGACGTGACCGACGCCAACTCCAAGCACGGCGAGGCGGAGTTCGACCGCTGCGTCCTGACCACAGCCCGGGCGGTGTCCACGGCGGTACGTGAACCGTGGCCCGACCCCACTCACCGTCCCGGACGCCCGGCGTGAAGGAGAACACCGTGGACCCCAGCATCGTGATCCCCCACCTGCCGGACTGCGAGCCCATGCTCATCGGCGGCGAGTGGACCACCGGCACGGCGACGGAACGCATCCCGGTCCTCGACCCCGCCACCCAGCAGCAGCTCACCCTCGTCGTCCAGGCGGGCTCCGCCGAGGTGTCGGCGGCGGTCGAGGCAGCCAACACCGCTCACCGGGACCGCCGCTGGCGCGGGCTGCCGCCCCGGCAGCGCCGTGACGTCCTGCTGCGCCTCGCCGACCTGGTGGAGCGCGACGCCGAGCAACTGGCGGTGCTGGACACCCTCGACAACGGCAAGGCCATCGAACGCGCCCGTGGCGATGTGGAGTTGGGCCTCCAGGCCATCCGCCACTTCGCGGGCACCCCGACCCGGCTGGAGGGCACCGTGCACGCGGCCAGCCCCGACCGGCACGTGTACAGCGTCCGCGAACCGGTCGGCGTGGTGGCCGCCGTACTGCCGTGGAACTTCCCCTTCATGATCGCCGCCTGGAAGCTCGCCCCGGCCCTGGCCGCGGGTTGCACTGTCGTGGTCAAACCGGCCGAGCAGACCCCGCTCACCGCACTGCGGCTGGCCGCACTGTGTCTGGAGGCGGGCGTGCCCGAGGGCGTCGTCAACGTCCTTACGGGCGACGGGCGTACGGGGGCGGCACTGGTCGCGCATCCCGGTGTCGCCAAGGTGTCCTTCACCGGGTCCACCGAGGTCGGGCGGCACATCATGGCCGCGGCGGCACCGTCGCTCAAGCGCCTCACGCTCGAACTGGGCGGCAAGTCGCCCAACATCGTCTTCGCCGACGCCGATCTCGACGCCGCCGTACCGAACGCCGTGCGCGCGGTGTTCGGGCACTCCGGGCAGATGTGCACGGCGGGCAGCAGGCTGCTGGTGGAGCGCACGATCGTCAAGGAGTTCCTGGACCGGCTGATCCCGGCGGTGGAAGCGCTGCGGATCGGTCCCGGCCTCGCGGGCGGCATCAACATCGGTCCGCTGGTGTCGCAGGAGCAGTACGACCGCGTCACCGGTTACGTCGAACTGGGCCTCGCCGAGGGCGCCGGAGTCGCCGTGGGCGGTGAACCGCTGCCCGGTCCCGGGTGGTTCGTGCCGCCGACAGTGTTCACGGACGTCTCCCCCGACATGCGGATCGCCCGCGAGGAGATCTTCGGCCCGGTCGCCACGATCCTGCCCTTCGACAGCGAGGAGGAGGCGATCGCGCTGGCCAACGACAGCGAGTACGGACTTGCCGCCGGTGTGTGGACCGGCAGCCTGGCCCGCGCCCATCGCACGGCCGCCGCGCTGGAGGCCGGGACCGTGTGGGTCAACACGTACAACGAGTTCGACCCCGCCGTGGCCTTCGGCGGGATGAAGCAGTCAGGCCTCGGCAGGGACCTCGGCGACGCCGCCGTCGACGGGTTCACCGAGCTCAAGAGCGTGACGATCGCCCTGTGAGCGCGCCCGTGACGGCCGGCACGGCCGCCTCGCCCCCGAATCCAACGCCCCCGCGCACCCTGAACGTCGCGGCCGAACGCGCCCGTACGCCAGGCTCGTTCACCGGCCACCACTTCAACTCTGCCGGTGCGGCGCTCCTCGCCAACGGCACCGTCGAGGCGGTCATCGACCACCTGCGCGCGGAGAGCCTGTCCGGCGGCTACGAGGCCGCGAAGCACTCGGCTCCCGCTCTGGAGGCCGTCTACGCGCGTACCGCCGAACTCCTCGGCGCCCGGCTGGAGGAGGTCGCCCTCGTCGAGAGCGCGACGGCCGGCTGGCAGCGGGCCGTGTCGGCGCTCCGACTGCGGCCCGGCGACCGGGTGTTGGCGGCCCGCTCCAGTTACGTCAGCAGCGCGCTGCATCTGCTGTCGGTCGAACGCGACCACGGTGTCCTGGTCGAGCTGCTGCCCAACGGCCCTGACGGGGCAGTGGACCTGGAAGCCCTAGAGGCGGCGTTGCGCGCGGGACCGGCCGCGCTGGTGACGGCCGCGCACGTCCCGACGTCCTCGGGGCTGGTCGAACCCGCCGCCGCGATCGGCGCGTTGGCCGGTGCCCACGGGGTGCCCTTCCTGCTGGACGCGACCCAGTCACTCGGCCAGCTGCCGGTGGACATGGGTGTCATCGGCTGCGACCTGCTCATCGGGACCGGCCGCAAGTTCCTGCGCGGCCCACGCGGCACCGGCCTGCTCGCGGTCCGCCGCCCGCTCCTGGACCGGCTCGCCCCCGAGGCACCCGACGTCCGGGGCGCCCGCTGGACCGCCGAGCGGAGCTGGGAACTGGTCCCGGACGCCAAGCGCTTCGAACTCTGGGAAGCCGCCCACGCGTTGCGCCTCGGCCTCGGCGCCGCACTGACCGACCTCGGCACACTCGGCGTCGACACCGTCGCCCACCACCTGGCCACCCTCGCCGCCTCACTGCGCGAACGCCTCTCCGCACTACCGGGAGTCCACGTCACCGACCCGCCGGCCGCTGGCGGCGCCATCGTCACCTTCGTGGTCGATTGCCTCGACGCCTCCGAGGTGCAGCGCCAACTCGCCTACCGCCGCGTCCACTTGATCGCGGTACCGGCGGGCCACGGCCGCTGGGACATGGACCACCGGGGCCTGACCAAGGTGGTCCGGGCGTCCGTCCACGTCTACAACGACGCGGACGATCTGGACGCGCTGGTCGAGGCGGTGCGCGAGATCGTCTGCTTGCAGGGGCGCGGTACGGCGTCCGCGTCCGCCATGGGCCGGCGGGATTCCGGGACGGGGGACGCGGGGGCGGATGCCTCAGGGGCGGAGAGACCGGGGTCGGGCGCCTCGATGCCGGGGATCGATCCGGCAACACCCGCGCCGTCGCTCTCGCCACCTCGGGCCACGCCCACACACACGGCCTCACAGGACCCGGTGCCGGGAATCACCCCGCACCCCACACGCCCCAACTCCCGCTGCCACGACGCGATCGTCGTAGGTCTGGGCGTACACGGCAGCGCCGCCCTACGTCACCTGGCCGCACGCGGGCTCGACGTCCTCGGGCTCGAACAGTACGGCCTGGGCCACGACTTGGGCTCCTCGCACGGCGCGACCCGGATGATCCGCCGCGCCTACCCCCACCCCGACTGGGACGCTCTGGTCGACACCGCCTACCAGGCCTGGACGGAGCTGGAGGGCGCCTCGAAGACCCAACTGCTCGACATCACCGGCGGGTTGTACGCGGCGCCGAAGGACCGCCCCGATCCCCTGCGCGGCCCCGGTTGCCGACAGGTCGACGCCGAGGACGCGGCCCGGATCTTCCCGGGACTGCGACTGCCCCCCGGTTTCACGGCCGTGCACGACCCGCGCGCCGGCATCATCGACGCGCAGGAGACGCTGCGCGCCCAACTGACCCTCGCCGAACGCTCGGGCGCCCACATCCACGACCACGCCCCCGTCCTCGGCTGGGAACCGGACGGCGACGAGGTCGTGGTCCGCACCGGCAAGGCCGTCCTGCGCACCCGCCGCCTGGTGCTGTGCACCGGTCCCTGGACGGCAGCCCAAGTCCCTTCCCTGGCACCGCATCTGACAGTCACCCGCATCGTCAACGCCTACTTCGCCGCCGACCCGGCGGGGCCCCTCGGATCCTCCGGCCTCGGCAGCTTCTCCGTCGATCTGCCGCAGGGCCTGCTGTACGGATTTCCCGCGGCCGACGGCCGCGGCCTCAAGGCAGGGCTGGACAGCGGCCCGCCCTGGGACCCGCAGGCACCCCGCCCCGAAGCGACCGGCGACGAACTCGCCCTGCTCGCCGAGGCGGTGGCCCAGGTGCTGCCCGGTGCCGGGCCCGTGACCGAGAGCCTGACGTGTCTCTACACGATGACCGCCGACCGGCGTTTCATCGTCGGCGAAGTGCCGGGCGCACCGCAGGTGTTGGTCGCGTCGGCGTGTTCGGGGCACGGGTTCAAGTTCGGACCGGCGATCGGCGAGGCACTGGCCGACCTCGTGTGCGGGATCGCCCGCCCGGACCTGGACTTCCTCTCCCCGGCCCGGCTGTTTCCCGGTGGCACCCCGTGAAGGGCCGCACCGGGACACACCGGACCCGCCGCTCAGCCGTGGAAGACGGTCTGCGAACGGCGCTCGTACCAGGCCGTCAGATGCTCACCGGAACTGATGACGTGCTCGCGCATCAACGCGTCGGCACTGTCGGCGTCGTGCGCGGCCAACGCGTCGATCACCGCCTCGTGCTGACGGATGTTCAGGTGACGGTGGCGCTCGTCGCCGGCGAGCGCGAGCGAGGAGACGTTGCGCGGGAAGCTCTCGTTGATCCGGTCGATCATCCGGGTGAGCCAGGGGTTGTCGGCCGCCTCGCAGATGACCGTGTGGAAACAGTCGTTGGCCGCCGTGGTGGTGAGTCCTCCCGCGCCTCTCGCCTCCCCTTCGGCTCGGGCCACCGCCTCGCACAGGACGGCGTTGTGCTCGCGCAGCGCGGCGAGCCCGCGTTCCGTGATCCGGGAAGCGGCGCGCCGGGCGGCCATGCCCTCCAGTTCGGCGCGCACCTCGTAGGCCTGGCGCACTTCCCAAGGGGCGGGCACCCGGACCACGGCTCCACGGTTCGGCTGCATCTCGATCAGCCCGCCGTTCTGCAGCTGGCGCAACGCCTCGCGCACCGGTGTGCGGCTGACCCCGAACTCGGTGGCCAGCGCCGCCTGGCGCAGCGGTTTGCCGATCGCCAGCTCGCCGTTCATGATCCGCGCGCGGATGCGGGCCGCGATGTCGTCGACGAGGGGACTCTCGTCAGTCTGGGGCGTCATCGGAGTCGGTCAAACCCTTCTCGGGGGCGGTCGGGGAGTGCGCGGTGGTGGAGCAGTTTCCCACGCGGCCGAGGGCGTCCACAGCCGCTCATTTTTGGATCCACTTCTATGATATCCGCATCCAATAGGAGGGCCGCATGAATCTGGACTTCGCCAAGGCGATCGACGTGTCCGTTCCCATCCATCCCGGCATGCTGCACTGGGGCCGTCGCCCCGAGGTGGAGATCGTCGAGTCGCGTACCGCCGGCGATCCCTCGAACGTGAGCCGCTGGCGGATCGGCGCCCACACCGGCACCCACATCGACGCTCCGGCCCACTTCATCGACGGCGGCAAGACGGTCGACCGGCTCGACCTGACCGCCCTCAACGGAACGGCACGCGTGCTGGACCTCACCCATGTGAAAGAGCAGATCACCGCCGCCGACCTCGACGCGGCGGGCCTCGGCACCGAGGAACGCGTACTGCTGCGCACCAGCAACTCCGAGGGCGTCCTGCGCAGCCCGTGGAAGGCCCGGGAGTGGGTCGGACTGGCCCCCGACGGAGCGGAACGCCTCATCGAGGCCGGGGTCCGCACCGCGGGCATCGACTACCTGAGCATCGAGGCGGTCGCCTACACCACCCACTGGGAGACCCACCAACTCCTGTGCGCCGCCGATGTGTTGATCCTCGAGGTCGTGGACCTCCTGCACACACCGGCCGGTGTCTACGACATGCTCTCCCTCCCCCTGCCCCTCCAGGGCGCCGAAGC
>NZ_JBLTJC010000017.1:0-61514 GCF_048158785.1 Streptomyces colwelliae
TTAAGAGACAGCCCCTGTTTGGAGCAACCCCCTCATGCGTGCAGCAGTGATGTACGGAGCCGGAGACGTCCGCGTCGAGGACCGGCCCGACCCGAAGATCGTCCAGCCGGCCGACGCGGTGGTCCGCGTGGTCGCCTCCTGCGTGTGCGGGAGCGACCTGTGGCCCTACGCCTCCATGCCCGCCACCGACACCGGCCGCCCCATGGGACACGAGTTCCTCGGCATCGTGGAAGAGACCGGCACGGACGTGACCCGCCTCAGGACGGGGGACCTCGTCGTCGCGCCGTTCACCTACTGCGACAACACCTGCGACTACTGCGCCAAGGGCCTGCACATCTCGTGCCGCAACGGCGGCCGGTACGGATTCGACGGTGTCGACGGCGGGCAGGGCGAGGCCGTCCGCGTGCCGCAGGCCGACGGCACCCTGGTGAAATTGCCGGTGGCCGCCGATTCCGCGCTGCTGCCCTCCCTGCTGGCGCTGTCCGATGTGATGACCACCGGCCACCACGGCGCCGTCACCGCCGGTGTCACCCGCGGCGACGCGGTGCTCGTGGTGGGCGACGGAGCGGTCGGCCTGTGCGCGGTCATCGCCGCCAAGCGGCTCGGCGCCGAACGGATCGTGCTCGCCGGCCGCCACGAAGCCCGCACAACCCTGGGTCGCCACTTCGGCGCCACCGACGTGGTCGCGGAGCGCGGCGAGGAGGGCGTCGCCCGCATCCGTGAACTCACCGGCGGCGTGGACAAGGTCATCGAGGCCGTGGGCACCCGCCCGGCCCTCGACACCGCGCTCGGCGCGGTCCTGGACGGCGGCACCATCAGCCGCCTGGGCGTGCCGCAGTACGAGCAGGGACCGATCGGACCGGCCGGGTTCATGCGCAACATCACCCTGACCGGCGGCGCCAGCCCCGCCCGCGCCTACATCGAGCAACTGCTGCCCGACGTCCTGGACGGCACCATCGCCCCCGGCCGCGTCTTCGACCGGACCTTCACCCTCGACCACACGCCGGACGCCTACCGGGCCATGGCCGACCGTCAGGTCCTCAAGGCACTCGTCCGCCCCTGACCGCGTAATTCCCCCCCACAGCGAAGGAGTCCCCGTGCGAACCGTCACCCTCAACAACGGCGTCGAGATGCCTCTCCTCGGCTTCGGCGTCTACCAGATCCCCGCCGAGGACACCGAACGCGCCGTGTCCGACGCCCTTGCCGCCGGCTACCGGCTGCTGGACACCGCAGCGGCCTACGGCAACGAGGCAGCCGTAGGCCGCGCCATCAAGTCCAGTGGAATCCCCCGCGAGGACCTGTTCGTCACCACCAAGCTGTGGGTCCAGGACGCCCCGGCCCAGGACAACACCCGCCGCGCGTTCGAGACGTCCTTGAGCCATCTGGGCCTGGACCACCTCGACCTGTACCTGATGCACCAGCCCTTCGGCGACGTCTACGGCCAGTGGCGCGCCATGGAGGCGCTCAACCGCGAGGGCCTCGCCAGAGCGATCGGCGTCGCCAACTTCTACCCCGACCGGCTGGTCGACCTGATCGTCAACAACGAGATCACTCCCGCGGTCAACCAGATCGAGACCCACCCGTTCTTCCAGCGCGCCGACTACCAGGAGCTGATGTCCGAGCAGGGCGTCCGGATCCAGTCCTGGGGCGGCTTCGCCGAAGGCAGGAACGACCTGTTCACCAACCCGCTCCTGGCCGGGATCGGCAAGGAACATGACAAGTCGGTCGCCCAGGTCGTGCTGCGCTGGCTCACCCAGCGCGGTGTCATCGCCATCCCCAAGTCCGTGCGCGCCGAGCGCATGGCGGAGAACTTCGACGTCTTCGACTTCGAGCTCACCGAGCGGCAGATGGCCCAGATCGCCGCACTCGACACCGGTGCCTCGCTGTTCTTCGACCACCACGACCCCGAAATCGTCACCCGGCTCGCCAAGCACCGCCTGGACGCCTGACCCGCGTACCTCCGAGGGGCGGGCGACAGGCCGGACAGCCGGCCGTTGCCCGCCCCTTCTCCGATCCCGGAACCCTCGCGAAGGGCCCTGGACAGGACATCGCCGCGTATCGCCCATCACGGTCACCCCGCTGCCTTCACCAGCGGCGAACTGCCGCTGGCCATCGGCGAGTACGACGTCGGCGGGACGTGGACGCAGGTGTCGTCGACGTGATGTGTGTGGCCCGGGAAGGTCATCGGGCCGTCTGCCGCGCACATGGCTCCGCGGCGACGCCCCGGAAGACAGCGGGAGCTCGGCACCGAAAGCCACGACGGCAGCCCGGACGAGCGCGGCGGTCTCGGCCGTCGGCACAGAACGCACCGGCAACGCGGCCGATGGCGTACGAAGGCAGCCGCTCCGCTACGGCTGGAGGACCGAGATCTCCAGCTCAGGATCGAATCCGGAGTCCGCGGCAACCCTGCGGGCGAACTCGCGGACACCCGCCAACTGGCGTTCGCCGAAGGAGAAGTCCAGAGCTTCGGTGTAGTAGCGGCGCAACGCCTGCTCGTCGAACGCCTCCCACCGGGCGGCCTGCTCGCACACCTTGTCGACTTCGGCCATCGAGAGGTCCCGGGACTCCAGGAAGGCCCGGTGCACCTCGCGCACGATACGAGGGTTCTGCTCCAGGTAGTCCTTGCGGACGGCCCAGGCCGCGAAGACGAACGGCAGACCAGTCCACGCCTTCCACATCTCGCCCAGGTCGTACACCAGCAGTCCCAGATCCTCGGCCTGGTGGAGGTAGGCGCGCAGCGCGGCGTCACCGATGACGACCGCGGCGTCCGCGTCCTGCATCATCACCGGCAGGTCCGGCGGGCAGGTGAAGTACTCGGGGCGGACCCCTTCCCGTTCCTCCAGCAGCAATCGAGCCAGGCGTACCGACGAGCGCGAGGTGGAACCCAGGGCGACCCGGCGCCCGTCCAACTCGCGCAGTGGGACCTGGCTGACGATCAGGCAGGAGGTCACCGCGCCGTCGCTGCCCACCGCGATGTCCGGGAGCAGCACCAAGTCGTCGGCATGCTTGAGGTACTCCATGCAGGCGATCGGACCGATGTCTAAGGTTCCGTCGACCAGCAGACTGCTCAGCCGGTCCGGGGTGTCCTTGGTCAACTCCATGTCGAGCAAGGTGCCGGTGCGGGCCAGTCCCCAGTAGATCGGCAGGCAGTTGAGGAACTGGATGTGCCCGACCCGGGGACGCTTCCCCGGTTCATGCGGGACGCGAGCTACGTGTGAAATGTCCACGTCCACAGGTTAGTACTCCAGATCCTGAAGAGACTGGTGTTCCGCGGCAGGCCAAGTCAACGTACAACACCCTGCTCGGAGAGCCGTTCCGAGCCCATAGCCATGGCCATGGCTAAGGAGGCGCCCCTGCTCCCGCACCATCCCGGTGAACCATCCCCTCCCGACTCGCCGGATCCGGTCTACTCAAGCTGGGCGGGCTGTCTGTTGCTTGGCTGTTGAGTGTTCTCCGGCGAGGACATACGCGCCGACGACGGCCAGAGTGGTGCTGCCGCCGACGGTAGGCCCGGGGCAGTAGCCCGCGTCGCTGACGAGCGTCACTCTGTGCAGGCGGCCGGTCAGCTCGAAGAACTCCTTCGGGACGCAGCGGGTGAAGGAGTCCCGTTTCTCATGCACGTGCTGGTCGCAGTCGAAGATGCGCTCGCGCTGTTCGGCCACGGC
Organism: Streptomyces colwelliae; assembly: GCF_048158785.1. Classification (NCBI taxonomy): domain Bacteria; kingdom Bacillati; phylum Actinomycetota; class Actinomycetes; order Kitasatosporales; family Streptomycetaceae; genus Streptomyces; species Streptomyces colwelliae. The sequence continues at coordinate 3,666 of NZ_JBLTJC010000017.1, forward strand.
CGTCGCCTCCGGACCCCAGATCTATTCAGTACGCCTCCTGTAATTATTTGACTATTTCGGAGGCGTAATGGGTGAGTGGGGAGAACGGCTCGGTGAACCCTCGGCCGACCGGTCAGTCGGTGAGTTCGAGCACCGTCTTGGGTCCGGCCCCGTTCACCATGTCGTCGGCGCCGGTGATGTGGCGCTGCCACAGCTTCTCGGCCTCGTCCGCCTTGCCGGACTCGATCAGGCCGACCAGGCGCACATGGGCCCGGTGTCCCTTCAGGGCCTGTGCCTTCTGGGTCGCGGCGTCGGTGGCGGTCGCGGTGTACGAGGCGTTGGCCCGGTCGATGATGTTGCGCAGCATGCCGCACAGGAGGATCAGCGTCTGGTTGCCGGTCAGCTCGACCAGCAGGGCGTGGAAGGTGTCCTGGGCGTCGACGAGGTCCAGCGGGTTGTCCAGGACGGTCTTCTCGGCCGCCACCGCGTCCCGCAGTCGCTTGATGTCGTCCGCCGTGTGCTTGGCGGCCAGTTGGCGCACGCACGGCGGCTCGATGACGGCCGCGGCGCGGTGGACGTCGCCCAGGGTGGCGCCGCGGTACTCGAGGATCAGGCCGGCGAAGCGGGCGGCGACATCGGAGTCCGGGGCGCTCACCCGGGCGCCGCCGTGCGCACCGCGGCGGACCGTGATCAGCGACTCCGACTCCAGGACGCGGAACGCCTCGCGCAGCGTCGGCCGCGAGATGCCGAACTGCTCCATCAGTCCCGACTCCGGTGGCAGGGCGTCGCCGGGCTTCAACTCGCCCCGTACGACCTGGCGGCGCAGATGTGCGGCGACCAGCTCGGCGGTCTTCGGGACACGCACCTGGCGTCCGACGCGGCCGCGCGAAGAGGTGGGCGCGATCGGCGTTCCTGCACGGACTGCCTCGGCCACGGCGGGCTCCTCCATATAGCAAAATGAATTATCTTAGTGCATCGAGGGTACCAGGTTGAGGCTTGGATGATCTTCTCTTGGCGGGACCTGATCCGGTGTTCGGGGTGGAGCCCGAGCGGCACAACGCCTGGACGCTGGAGATGGAGCTGCTCTACAACGAGCTAGTTGTTCGACCGCGCCCGGCCGACTCGCCGAACTCGCTCCACACGAGCGGGAGTTGGTCACCTTCGCGGCCAGGGGCCTGACCGACGACGGCATCGCGCAGTACCTCCAGCCGAGTCGGCACACCGTGAAGACACGCATCAACCGGGTCATGGCCGAAGCGGAGTCAGTGAGCGTGCCCAACTCGTGGTCAGCGCGTAGGCGGTAGAACATCGGCGGCAGCGCCCAGCAGACGCAACAGGCGGTGCCGAGGATTTCGGCCCGACTGCTGCCGCAGGGGGTGGACCCCGAGGTGAACCCGTACCGCGAGCAAGGCACGAATATCAGCCAGGCGGTGGTCGAGGGCGGTCCGCGTCGACCGCGGCCCATCGTCATGGCAGCCCTCGCCGCGATCCCCATGGCGCTCGGCGTCACCGAAGCCGGCGGATTCATCTCCGAGCCGCTCGCCGTCGTGGTCATCGGCGGCCTGATCAGCTCCACACCGCTCACTCCGGTGCTGATCCCCACCCTCTACACCATGGTGGAGCTCGCGGTCCCCGCGCGCTGCCCCCTCCGGCCGTGTGGGTGGAGCGGCCGTGCCGACATTCTGTTCCGTTCAGCGGACACCCGCCGCCAATCGGTTCCGGCCAGTCCCCATGCTGAGCGCCCCTCGAGCCAACTCCGGTCCCACCGCGGCGCAGCCGCACACCTCACCTACGTCTCCCAAGGAAGCGAGTCGCATGGTGCTCACCACCGCGAGACGGGTCCTTCGCAGCCTGGTCGTGATCATCCTCGTCACGATGGGCTCCGTGGCGCTCCTGAGTCTGGCGCCAGGATCGGCCGCTTCCGTCATCCTCGGCGAGAACGCCACACCGGACGCGGTCGCGAAACTCAACGCCGAGCTGGGCATGGACCAACCCCTCTGGCACCAGTACGCCGACTGGCTCGGCCACGCGGTCCGCGGCGACCTCGGCACCTCGCCGGTCACCAACGAATCGGTCCTGCACGCCGTCCTGACCCGACTGCCGGTGACGCTCGAACTCGCCGCCATGGCACTGACGTTGTCCCTCGTCGTCGCCGTCCTCCTCGCCATCGTCTCCGCCGCGCGGGAAGGGTCCTGGGTGGACCGCGGCACCACGGCCCTCTCGTCGGTGCTGCTGTCGGTGCCCGCCTTCATCGCGGGCCCCCTGCTCATCTACTTCTTCTCACTCAAACTGGGCTGGCTCCCCGTCAGCGGATGGGCCCGTATCAGCACCGACGGCCTCGGCGCGAACCTGCGCGGCGCCCTGCTCCCGGCCGTTTCGATCGCCCTGACCGAGATCGCGACCTTCCACCGCGCACTGCGCGCGGATCTCATCTCCACGCTCCGCGAGGACTACATCGCCGCCGCCCGCGCCAAGGGCATGAGCCCCGCCTACGTCATGCTCCGCCATGCGCTGCGGCCGTCGTCGTTCTCCCTGATCACCCTGGCCGGCATCAATCTCGGCCGGCTGATCGGCGGGACCGTCGTCGTCGAGATCCTGTTCTCGCTGCCCGGTCTCGGCCAGCTGGTCGTCTCCTCGATCGTCTCCCGCGACCTCGTCTCGGTGCAGGGAATCGTGGTCTTCGTCGTCGTGGTCTACGTCCTCGTCAACACCCTGGTCGACCTCAGCTACCACTGGCTGGATCCGAGGGTCAGGAAGGCGGCCACAGCATGACGAGCACCCAGCGCGCCATCACGAAGGGACCCGACACCGGGACCGGCGGCGGCGACGGCGACGCGACGGAGCCCTCCGTCCCGGCCGTGCGTCGCAGACGGTCGATCCTCGTCGGACTCGCCTACACCTGGCTCGCCGTGATCATCCTCGCGGCCGCGTTCGCCGACATCCTCCCCCTGGCGTCCTACGACCGCCCCATCGGCCTGCCCCGGCAGACCCCGAGCCTCGACTCGCTCGATCTCCTGCTCGGTACCGACCAGTTGGGCCGCTCGCTGCTGTCCCGCTGCGTCTACGGCGCACGCGTCTCGCTGCTGGTCGGTGCCGGTGCGGGCCTGATCGGCTCGGTCGTGGGCACCGGGCTCGGCATGGTCGCCGGATATCTCCGCGGCCGTACCGACTCGGTGATCAGACTGATCGCGGACGCGATGCTCGCGTTCCCGCCGCTGATCCTCCTCCTCGCGCTCGCCGCCGTCCTCACCCCCAGCGTGTCGACCATCCTCATCGGGCTGACCCTGCTGGTCGTACCGACCTTCATCCGGCTGGCCAGGGCGAACACCCTGTCCTGGGCCTCCCGCGAGTTCATCACCGCCGCCCGGAACATGGGCGCGAGCAGGCGGCGCATCCTGGCGCGGGAGATCCTGCCCAACCTGCTGCCCGCGCTGGGCGCCTATCTGCCGGTCGTGATGGCCGCGTTGATCGTGGCGGAGGGCTCACTGAGCTTCCTCGGCATGGGCATACCGCCGCCCTCGCCGAGCTGGGGCGGAATGATCTCCGACGGCAAGGACTCCATCGGCGACTACCCGCATCTCGTCTTCGTGCCCACCGCGTTCATCTTCCTGACCGTGTTCGCCCTCAATCAGGCGGGCGACCACTTGCGGCACCGGTTCGACCGGGGTCTGCACGACTGACACGGCCCGGCCCGTGCCCGGTTCGGGCCGGCCGGTCTCCCAGCCCGTCCACGACAAGGGGTCAACGATGATCCGTACAAGGGGCTTCACCACGATCGCGGTCGCCGCCGCGGCACTCCTGCTCGGTGCCTGCGGAGGCGGGGGAGGGAAGAGCGCGGGGGGATCAACCGGTGCGACGGGCAAGCCGGTTGCCGGCGGGTCCGCCCGCGTCCTCACCCTCAGCGAACTCCGTACCCTCGATCCCGCGCAGATGGGCAACAACTTCGTCAGCGGCGCGATCGTGGGCAACGCGCTCTACGGGACCCTGCTGACGGACGATCCCGAGTCAGGGAAGGCCCGAAGTTCCCTTGCCGAGTCCCTGAGTTCGTCGGACGGGGGGAAGACCTTCGAGCTGAAGCTGCGCGACGGGCTGAAGTTCTCCGACGGCACCCCCCTCGACGCCGAGGCCGTCAAGTACAACTGGGACCGCATGCGTGCCCCGGCCACCGCGTCGCCGTATCGGGCCGACGCCTCGCTGGTGACGTCGACGAAGGCCGTCGACGCGACCACGCTGAAGGTCACTCTGGCAGCGCCCATGGCGCAGTTCGCCCAGTCCGTCGTCACCACGTCCATGAACTGGATCGGCTCACCGGCCGCGCTCGCCAAGGGGGCGAAGAGCTACGACGCGCACCCCGTCGGAGCCGGGCCGTACACGCTGAAGGAGTGGCGTCGGCAGGACGCCATGGTGCTGGTGAAGAACCCCGAGTACTGGGACAAGCCGAAGCCGTACCTGGACCAACTCACCCTGACGGTCGCCCTCGACGCGACGCAGCGCGTCAACACCGTGATCAGCGGCGGCGCCGACCTCGCCATCGAGCAGAACTGGCAGAACCTGAAGAAGGCGTCCGACGCCGGGCTGCCGACCACGACGTCGCCGCTCAGCGGTGGCACCTACCTCGCCCTCAACACCCGGCGCGCTCCGTTCAACGACCTCCGGGCGCGTGAGGCGCTGTCCGCGGCCATCGACTTCAACGCCCTGAACGTCTCGGTGTTCGACGGGACGGCCGAGACCGTCGACACGATGTTCCGCAAGTCCTCGCCCTTCTACGCCGACATTCCGGTGGGCAAGCCCGACGCGGCCACCGCACAGCGGCTGTTCGACGAACTCGCGGCCGACGGCAAGCCGGTCTCGTTCACCTTCACCAGTACCGCGTCGACCGAGAACAAGGCCCAGGCGGAGTCGATGCAGTCCCAGCTCAGCAAGTTCAAGAACGTCACCATGAAGATCAAGCTGGTCGACTACGCGGAGTTCATTCCCCTCCAGACCTCGCACGACTTCGACGCGGTGGTGTCGTCCGCCGCCTTCAACGACCCGGAGCCCAGGCTCTGGACCGCCTTCCAGAGCGACTCACCGACCAACATGACGGGCATCAATGACGCCCAGCTCGACCAGGCCCTGCTGGAGGGCCGCACGGCGACCACCGCCGCGGACCGCAAGGCCGCCTACGAGACCGTGCAGCGGCGGCTCGTGGCACTGCGCCCCATGCTCTGGATCCTGCGCAGCGCCGGCAGCGCGATCTCCGGCAAGAACGTCGGCGGCCTCACCCAGTACGGCTTCGGCTCGCTGCTTCCGGAGGACCTGTGGATAAAGAAGTAGGCGATCCGGCCGACCCGGTCACCCCGATCCTCGAAGTCCGCGATCTGCGGGTCCACATCGGGACACCGCGCGGTGTCGTACGGGCGGTCGACGACGTCTCCCTGACGATCGGCCACGGGCAGGCGCTGGGCGTCGTGGGGGAGTCGGGCTCCGGCAAGTCGGTGACGGCGAAGGCGGTCATGGGCATGCTGCCGAGGGGCGCGGGGTGCAGCGGTCACATCCTCTTCCAGGGAAGGGACCTGCTCACACTCTCCCCGAGCGAGCTGAGGAAGATCTGGGGCACGCAGGTCGCCATGGTGCTCCAGGACCCCGGGCGATCGCTCAACCCGGTCGTACGGGTGGAGCGGCAGCTCACCGAGGGCATGCGCAGGCACCTCGGCGTCGGGCGCGCGGAGGCGCGGGGCAGGGCCGTCGACCTCCTCGTGGAGGTGGGCGTACCCGACCCGGAGCGCCGGCTGCGCGCCTACCCGCACGAACTGTCCGGGGGCATGCGCCAGCGCGTGATGATCGCCATCGCGCTGGCGTGTGAACCCGACCTGGTCATCGCGGACGAGCCGACGACGGCGTTGGACGTGACCGTCCAACGCCAGGTCCTCGACCTGCTGGGCCGCATTCGACGGGACCGGGGCACGGCCCTCATGCTGATCAGCCACGATCTCGCCGTGGTGGCCGGCCGCACCGACCGCACGGCCGTGATGTACGCGGGTCGCCTCGCCGAGGTCGGGGCGACGCGGACCCTGTTCTCGACGCCGCGCCACCGCTACACCCACGCCCTGCTGGAGGCGGTTCCCACGATCGACCACGAACGGCACACCCCGTTGCGTCTGATCCCCGGCACCCTGCCGGATCCCGTCGCACCGCCGCCGGGTTGCCGATTCGGACCTCGCTGTACGGCGATGCGGACCGAGTGCGGTGCCCCGGGGCCCGTCATGACCCCCGTGGGCGGCGACCACCGGGTCGCGTGCTGTGTCCCGGTCCCCCCGCCCGACGCACCGGCGCTGACGGGAGACCACGATGGCCGGTAGCGGGAGTGCCCATCTCCGGGGCGACAGCGCCCTGTTGACCGTACGGGACCTGGTCGTCGAGTACGCCACCGACGCCGGCGTCGTGCAGGCGGTGTCCGGGGTCAGCTTCGACGTCCTGCCCGGCGAGACCCTCGGCATCGTCGGCGAGTCGGGTTGCGGCAAGTCCACCATGGGCCGGGCCGTACTGCGCCTGGACCGCGGGACCCGCGGCACGATCGAGTTCGACGGCGAGCGCATCGACCAGGCCCGCCCCCAGCGGATGCGCGCACTCAGACGTGACATGCAGATGGTCTTCCAGGACCCGGTGGCCTCGCTGAACCCGCGCCGCAAGGTCAGGGACGTCGTAGCGGAAGGCCTGGTGATCGGGGGCGTTCCGGCCGCGGCGCGAACCGAGCGGGCTGCCACCGTGCTGGCCCAAGTGGGGCTCGACGAGGGGCGGTTCGCCGAACTGATGCCCCGTCAGCTGTCCGGAGGCCAGGCGCAACGGGTGGCGATGGCCCGCGCCCTCGCGCTCAGTCCGAAGCTGCTGATCTGCGACGAACCGGTGTCGGCCCTCGATGTCTCCGTGCAGGCCCAGACGCTCAACCTGATCGAGGACATCAAGACCGCCTACGCGCTGACCGTCGTGTTCATCGCCCATGACCTCAGCGTCGTCCGCGCGGTCAGCGACGACGTCATGGTCATGTACCTGGGCAAGGTCTGCGAGTTCGGTGACGCGGACCTGGTGTACGAGCGGCCCGCCCACCCGTACACCAGGTCCCTGCTCGATTCGGTTCCGCTGTTCGACGCCGAGCGAGGGTTCGCCGGACCGGCTCTCGACGGCGACGTCCCGTCACCCCTGTCGCCCCCGTCGGGCTGCCGGTTCCGCACCCGCTGCCCGAGAGCGGCGGAACTGTGCGCCGTGAGCGAGCCGCAGGTGCGCGAGGTACGCGCGGACCAGTACGTCGCCTGCCACTTCCCCCTCCAGGACACGGACTCGGGCGACCCCCCGAATCCCACCACTCAGCACGCGTCCGGCCGATGACGCCGGGCCTCGGAAAGGCGGACCGTGGACATGCACGAAATCGGCACGAGCAAGCGACCGGACTGGAGCCTCGCGGTGGTGATCGGGGCCGGTGGCCTCGGCACGGCGGTGGCACGACGGCTCGGCCAGCACCACCGGCTGCTCATCGCGGACATCGACAAGGACAAGGCGGACCAGGTTGCGCACACACTGCGCGACGAGGGAGCCGACGCCGAGCCGACGCAGTGCGACATCACGCGGCCGGAGTCGGTCCAGGAGCTCGCCGAAGAGGTGGGCCGGCGAGGAGGGTTCGCCGCGCTCGCACACGTCGCCGGACTCTCCCCGTCGGCGGCGGACTTCGAGAGCATCGTGCGGGTCAACCTCACCGGAGCCGCACTCGTCACGCGTGCGCTGCTCCCCTTCGCGGAGCCCGGCGCGGCGGCGATCCTCATCGCGTCCCTCGCCGCGCACACCGTGACGCCGAGCGCCGCCGTCGAAGCCGTACTGCGCGACCCGCACGACGCCGGGACGGCGGCCCGTCTCAAGGAGGCGCTCAGCGAGGAGGAACGCACCTCCGCGATGGCGTACCACCTCTCCAAATACGGTCTCCTGTCCCTGTGCCGGCGTGAGGCGGCGGCGTGGGGAGAGCGAGGCGCGCGGATCGTCAGTCTCTCCCCGGGACTCATCGCCACCCCCATGGGCGCCTTCGAGTTCGAGCACAGCCCGGTCAAACGCGAGCTCTATGCCAGGACCCCGCTCGCCCGTGAGGGCACGATGATCGAGATCGCCGGAGTCGTCGCCTTCCTCGCCTCCGACCAGGCGTCGTTCATCTCCGGCACCGACCTCCTGGTCGACGGAGGCCTGGCCGGGACACTGCGCGGCGACTGAGCCCTCCGGCGACCCGTCGTGGAGAAAGTGGTCCGCCCAGCGGGATACCGGCCTCGGCGCGGCAGACCGCCGCCATAGCTTTTCGCGAGCCGTGACTCCCCGGCGCGGTCGGCGCCCTCGTGGCGAACACCAAGGGGGAGATCAGGTGCCCACTCGCCCTCCCGGACCGGAAGGACCCACGATGAAGTCCGCCATCTACAACGGGCCGTTCGACATCACCGTCACCGAGCTGGAGACACCGACCTGCGGTCCGCGGGACGTGCTGCTGCGCAACCTGCACGCCGGCATCTGCGGCTCGGACGTGTCGGTCTACCGTCACGGTCCCGGGGCGCACCAGATCCTGAAAGGCGAGCAGTTCGGCCACGAGGTCGTCTCGGAGATCGCCGAGGTGGGCGGTGAGGTGACGGACCTGTCCGTCGGCGACCGTGTCTACCCCTACCCCCTGCTGGCCAAGGGTGACCCCCGTCGCGCCGGATGCCTGGGCGGGTTCTCCGAGTACATCCTCGTCCCCAACTGCCGTGTGGGTGAGCAGGTGTTCAAGGTCGGCGACCGGATCCCGACGCCTGTCGCCGGACTCATCGAGCCCTTCACGGTGGCCCACAACGCCGTGCGTCGCTGCCGTCCGCAACGCGGCGAGAAGGCGATCGTCTTCGGCGCGGGCACCATCGGGATCGCCGCGGCCGTGGCGCTGAAGAGCTTCGGCGCCTCGGAGGTCATGGTGGTGGACCTGTCCGACTTCCGGCTGGCGAAGGCCGCCGGACTCGGCTTCCTGACCTGCAACTCCTCGCGGGAGGACCTGCGTTCGCGTGCCGGCGAGGTGTTCGGCGAGGTGACGACCCTGATGGGGACCTTCCCCGACGTCGACATCTACATCGAGGCGGCGGGGCCCGACGAACTGCTGGCCACGATCCAGTCCATGGCGAAGTCCGGCGCGCGCATCGGCGCGGTCGCCGTCCACCCCAAGCCGGTCGCCATCGACCTGGTCCGGCTGGCCTACGGCCAGCAGACACTCGTCGGCCCCGGCGGTTACCGGCCCGAGGACGTGGTGGACGTCATGAAGATCATGGAGAGCGGACGGTTCGATCTCGCCTCGATCATCACCCACACCTTCGATCTCGACCGGATCACCGAGGCGATCGAGACGGCGGGCGACCGCGAGTCGGCCCTCCACGTCGCGATCGAATACTGAGGAGGGATCAGGAAAGTGACGAAGACGCTCGGGCTCATCGGAGCCGGACGGATCGGCGGGGCGCTGGCCCGGCTGGCGCTGGCCGCCGGACTGGACGTGGTCGTGAGCAACTCCCGCGGCCCGGAGACACTCGTCGACACGGTGGCCCGGTGGGGAGAGGGCGCCAGGGCGGCCACCGTGGTGGACACGGCCCGGGAGGCCGACATCGTGGTGGCCACCGTCCCCCTGGGCGCCCACCGGCGGCTTCCCGCCGACGCCCTCGCCGGGAAGACGGTGCTGGACACCATGAACTACTACCCCGAACGCGACGGCTCCGTACGGGAGTTGGACTCCCGCGAACTGACCTCCAGCGAGCTGGTGCAACGCCACCTCCAAGGCGCGCGGGTGGTCAAGGCGTGCAACAACATCGACTTCCTACGGCTGGAGACCCTGGCCCGGCCCACCGGCGCCGCCGACCGCAGCGCACTGCCGGTGGCCGGTGACAGCGTCGCCGCCAAGGAGCAGACGATCCGGCTGCTCGACGTCCTGGGCTACGACACCGTCGACTTCGGTCCCCTGTCGGAGAGTTGGCGCAGCGAGCCGAACACGGCGGTCTACGTCCGGCCGTACCTGCCCAGGCGCCCGGCCGGGTTGACCACGGACGAGGAAGTCATGAGGTGGTTCATGGACTGCCCCGGTGCCCCACTTCCCGCCGACCGGCTCGCCGGCCTCCTGCGAGCCGCCGTACGCCAGTCTCCCGCCGACGCGCGGGAACGCCTCGGCTGACGAGGCCGGCCACCGGCACGACCTCTCTCACCGAAGGCATGACGACATGCGGACACTCAGCCTGGGCCACGCGCTGACAGACCGGATCGAGGAGCACACCCTCCCGGTCTCCCTCACCCTCCTGACCAGCGACGAGGCTCTCATCGCGCGGCGCGTGGACCCGCTGCCCAGCGGGTTCCTGGACCGAGCGACGATGAACTTCCAGTTCTCCAACCACAGTTGGGTGCTGCGGGTGGATGGCCGCACGGTACTGGTCGACCCGTGCACCGGTAACGGCCGTACGGGGAGAGGGCCTTACTTCGACGGACTGGACGTGCCCTATCTGGACCGGCTCGCGGCCGTGGGCGTGACGCCCGAGGCCGTCGACGTCGTCTTCTGCACCCATCTCCACCACGACCACTGCGGCTGGAACACCCGGTGGAGCGAGGGGAGTTGGGTTCCCACCTTCCCCAACGCGGACTACGTGTTCGCGGAGGAGGAGTACCGGCGATGGGACACCGAGAGGCCGGCGCACTCCAACGGCTTCAACCCCAACGTGTTCGACGAGTGCGTGCGCCCGGTGGCCGAAGCGGGCCTGGCCAAGGTCGTCCCGCTGCCGTACGAGATCTCACCGAGCCTGACCGTCGAGCACGCACCGGGGCACACGCTCGGCCACGCGGTGCTGGGGCTCAACTCCGGTGGCGTACGGGCGTACTTCACCGGAGACGCCTTCCATCACCCGGTCCAGTTGACCCGTCCCGAACTGCATCTGCCGGGCTGCGACGACCTGGAGACGGCCGTCGCCACCCGGCGCGCACTCGTACAACGGGCGCTCGACGAGGACGCGTTCCTCTTTCCCGCTCACTTCCCCGCACCGCACTACGGCCGACTCGCCCTCGACGGCGACGAGGTCCGCTTCGTACCGGGCGGTGCGGCCCACGCGGTCGGCCCTCAACAGCCGTCCGTGACCGCAGAGTTGCAGCCTTCAAGGGAGCAGGCATGAGAGCACTGCACAGACCCGTCCACGGACGGGTGCGAAGAGCGGCGAGAGTCTTAGGTTCCGGCCTGGTCGCCGCCGTGGTCGCGCTTCCGTTCCTCGTGACCAGCGCGCACGCGAGTCCGGCGGGCGGTCGCGGCATCCTGGAGGTCGACGCGACCCCCGACACCCCGGACCGGGTGAACGGCCAGCCGGTGGTCGCGGTCAACCCCAGACACCCGAACAACCTGGTGTACGCGTCGACGGACCACATCGTCGACGGCGCCGGGCTCGTCCGGGTGGAGTGCTACGTCGCGTTCTCGACGAACGGCGGCCGGACCTGGACCCGCACGGCGTGGCCGGCAAGTGACAACCCGCAGTGCGGCGACCCGTATCTGGCCGTCGACTCGAAGGGGATCTTCTATCTCGCCTGGAACCAACTGGGCTGCCCCGGCGACCCGGACGGACCGATCACCGGTACCTGCGACGGGGTCCCGAACAAGCTCGGCGTCGCCAGCTCGACCGACGGCGGACGCACCTGGTCCCACGCCGTCGACACGCCGGCCGTCCGCGCCGCCACGCCCCGGCTGCGAGTGGACACCGCCACCGACTACGTCTACGCGGTCGGCGCCAGCCCGGTCGGACAGCCCGGACCCTCGGCCGTCACGGTCAGCAAGGACCACGGCCTGACCTGGACCCCGGTCGAGGAACTCCCGGACCAGCCGTTCGGCAACCAGATCGCGGTGCACGACGGCGTGCTGGCAAGCGCGACCTCCGAGGTGGTCGTGGGCGGGGTTTCGGTCGAGCCCGTGAACCCCGTGTTCGAGGTGAGCCGCGACTACGGCCGGACCTTCACCGCGTACCCCGTCACCGACAGCTACGGCGTCCAGGTCGCTCCGCCCTCGGGCGACCTCGTGCCGGACACCAGACTGCTGGCGTCGGACCCGATCCCCTGGGTCACCGCCGACCCCGCCAGGACCGATCGGTTCGCGCTGCTGCTACCCCGTGGTGACAACCTGGAGGTGTACGTCACGAACAACGCGGGCCGCACCTGGACCGGTCCGAGCGTGGTCGCGGCACCGGGTGCGTCGAAGCCATGGATCGAGTTCGGTCCCACGGGAACGCTGGGAATCATGTGGCGGCACGTGGCGGGCGGGCTCGTCGACACCTACTCCACCGTCTCCTTCGACGGCGGCAAGACCTTCCCCCGCACCGTGAAGGCCAACCGGACGAGCGAGCCGTACACCTTCCTCGGCAGCGGTGGCGACGAATGGTCGCGGATCCTCATCCACGGCAAGTACGCCTACGTCACCTGGGCGGACGCGCGGGAGGGCGGCGCCGTTGACGGCGTCGTCGCCCGCGTTCCGCTGTCCCGCTACCACTGAGTCAGCGCGATCCGGGTCGCGTCTCCCCGCCGGGGGGACGCGGCCCGGTGCAACACCCGTCCAACGAGCAATTCGGGAGGGATTCATGAAGGTCGTCGTAGACGAGGACAAGTGCGTCGCCGCCGGGCAGTGCGTCTCCGCGGCGGCGGACGTGTTCGACCAACGTGAGGAGGACGGCATCGTCGTCCTGCTGGAGGAGAGCCCGCCGGCGGACGTGGCCGATGACGTCCGCACCGCGGCGGCCATGTGTCCCGCACTGGCGATCCGGATCCAGGAGTGACCCCGGTGACCGTGACACGTGAGCAGCGGCAGCGCGACCTCGAACTGCTGCGGGACCGCTGGTACAAGGAAGGCCACTACTCCTCGCGCACCATGGCGGAGGCCCTGGAGGACGCGGGCTGGCGCTTCCCGCAGACACGGTTCGTGTTCGCCTCGGAGGCGACGCGCACCACGCTCACCCTGACCGAGATGCTGGCGCTCGGCCGGCGCGCGGCGGCCGGACTGCGCCGGATGGGAGTGGGCCCCGGTGACGTGGTCGCCGTGCAGATCCCCAACCGGCGGGAACTCGTGGTCTCGTACTTCGGCGCATGGCTGGTCGGTGCCGTCGTGCTGCCCATCACGCACATCTACGACTCGGCCGAGGTCGGCGTGATCCTGCGCGACGCCGGCGCCAAGGTGTTGATCCTGCCCGATGTCTGGCGCTCCATCGACTTCACCGCCCGCCTGGCCCGTCTCGATCCGGGGCCCGCTCTGAAGCACGTCGTGATGATCGGCGACCGGCCCGCGCCGGACACCGTCCCGTGGGCCCAACTCATCGCGGGGGAGGGGGAGATGGGGCCGCCCGAGGGCGTACGGGCCGACGACGTGTGCGCGGTGATCTACACCTCGGGGACGACCGGCGTGCCCAAGGGCGTGCAGCACACCCACAACTCGCTGCTGCGCGAACTGCGCAAGGGCGACCTGATGAACGAGACGGCACCGGGCGACACCCGGCTCATCCCCTGGCCCTCGGGCCATGTCGCGGGCCTGCTCGCCGCGTGCTGCGGGATCACCGGCGGCACGGACACCGTGCACATGGACCGCTGGCACGACGGCCACGCCGTGGAGCTCGTCGAGGAGTTCCGCTGCACCATCACCAGCGGCACCCCACTGCACGTCGAGGCGATCCTCACGGCGGCCGAGAAGCACGGCCGGGACATCTCCAGCCTGCGCTTCGTCCAGGTCGGCGGCGCCAACGTGCCTCCCGCGCTGGTCGCCAGGGCCGACGCCGCCGGCATCGTCGTGGCACGCGCCTACGGCAGCACCGAGCATCCGCGCTGCGCGACCTCCCCGCTGGACGCCCCCGCGTCGAAGCGGTCGGCGACGGACGGTGTCGTGCGGTTCGGCGACGAGGTGCGGATCGTGGACGAGGATCTGCGTGAGCTGCCGTCGGGGGAGGAGGGTGAGGTTCTGACCCGGGGCCCGAGCCAGTTCGTCGGCTACCGCGACGCCGCGCACGACGCGTCGGCGTTCGTGCCCGGCGGCTGGTTCCGCACCGGCGACGTCGGACGCCTCGACGCGGGCGGGTACTTGACCATCACCGACCGCATCAAGGACATCATCATCCGGGGCGGCGAGAACATCGCCTCCAAGGAGGTCGAGGACATCCTCGCCACCCATCCCCGGGTGCGCCACGCCGCGGTGGTCGCCGAGCCGGACCCGCGCTACGGCGAGCGCGTGGCCGCGTTCGTCGTCCTCGACGGCGGCACGCTGGAGATCGAGGAGGTCCGCGAACTGTTCGCCCGGCACCGGGTCGCCCCGCAGAAGACGCCCGAGCGCGTCGAGGTCGTGGCGGAACTGCCGCTCGCTCCGTCGGGAAAGGTCCGCAAGTACGAACTGCGGGAGCGGCTACGGGCCCAGGCCGCCGAGACCCGTCCCTGAACGTCCCTGGGCCTCCCCGGGGTTCGTTTCACCAGACAGCTATACACCGCACGTATACGTGGTGTGTATAGTCCGTCGCGGCGCACACGTGGTGCGACAGAAGCGAGCGTGACCGTGGAGGGTGGCATGGCGGCGACGGCGATCCCGGACGACCTGGCGGAAGAGGGCGGAAGCCTCGGTGCCGGTGCCGGTGCCGGTGCCGGTGCCGGTGCCGCCGTGACGGTGGCGGCAGCCGGTGGGCTGCTGCTCGGCGTGCTCACCAACCTCGCCCAAGGGTGGCTCCCGGGAGCCTGGAACCAGCTCGCCAACTCGGGTGCCGTCTGGTCGGCCGTCGCGTTCGCCGCCGGAGCACTGCTCGCCGGGCGGGGCGCGGTGCTCCGTGCCGCAACAGCCGCTCTGTGCGCGGAAGTCGGGCTCGTCGTCGGGTACTACGGCTGTGCCGAGTTCGGGCGCGACGGCATGGGCTCCCTGTACTTCCCGCTCGTCTGGCTCGGCATGGCCTGCGTGGCGGGACCGTTGTTCGGGGTCGCGGCACACGCGTGGCGACACGGCACGCACGCGTGGAGCCGTATCGCCGGCCTGGCCGCGTTCGCCGGACTCTTCGGTATGGAGGGGGTCGTGTATGCCCGGGTCCTCCACTACATGCCGCAGGCCTGGGCCTGCGGCACGGTGTTCGTCCTTGTCCCCCTGCTCCTGGCCCGCACACACCGGGAGCGCGCGCTCACCCTGGCGGCGGCGGTGCCGTGCGCGCTCCTGGCGTACGCGATCGTCGAACTGCCGCTCCGGGCCCTCTCAGCCTGAGCCGGTGACCGCCGCGTGCTGGGCGAGGACGCCTTCCGCGAGCTTCACATGCGCGGCGTCCACGAGTTGACCGTCGACACTGGTCGCGCCGAGGCCCTCGGCCTCGGCGGCGCGATACGCCTCCAGGACGCGCCGGGCACGCCGGATCTCGTCGTCGCTCGCGCGGAAGACCTGGTTCGCGATCTCGATCTGCGAGGGATGGATCGCCCACTTGCCGTTGAACCCGAGGGAGGCTGCCGCGCGCGCGTCCTCCTCGTAGCCGGCCGGGTCCCGGAAGTCGGGATAGGGGGCGTCGATGGCCGCGATGCCCGCGATGCGCGCCGCGGTCAGCACCTGCATCCGTGCGAAGTACCAGAAGTCGCCCGGATACGGCTCACGCGGACGGAAGTTGGTGTCCACCCGGGCGCCCTGCGACACCGACAGATCGCCCGCGCCGAAGATGACGGCGTCCAGCCGGGTGCTCGCCGTCGCGATCTCCTCGGCGTGCGCGACGCCCGCGACATCCTCGATGAGGACCTCCAGCCGGATCCGCTTGAGCAGACCCAGCCGCTCCTCCAACTGGTTCAGCAGCACGTCGACCCACCAGACGTCCCGCCCGGCCGTGACCTTCGGGACGATGATGGTGTCCAGGTTCTCCCGGGCTCCTTCGACCACCTCGATGATGTCGCCGTGGGCCCACTTCGTGTCGATCCCGTTGATCCGCACGGCACGGACGGTGGTGCCCCAGTCGTACTCGTTCAGCGCCTGCACGGCCTTTCCCCGGGCCTGTTCGCGCAGCGCGGGGGCCACCGCGTCCTCCAGGTCGAGGAAGACCAGGTCGGCGTCCGAGGCGGCCGCCTTGGCGAACATGTGGTCGTTGGAGGCGGGCGTGGCCAACTCCGAGCGGCGCAGGGGAGGTGTGTTCATCGGGTCGTGGCCCCTTCCTCGGTGAACAGGTTCGCCGGGCGGTCGAGGGAGAGGTTCTCCCGCAGGGTCCTGCCCGTGTACTCGCTTCGGACGAGCCCGAGGCGACGGAGTTCGGGCACCACCAGCCGCACGAAGTCCTCGAAGGCGCCGGGGAAGTGGGTGGCGGCGAGAACGAAGCCGTCGCAGGACCGGGACTCGAACCACTGCCGCATCTGCTCGGCGATCTGCGGGCCGGTACCCACGAAGCGCGGGCCCTGGAGCAGGGTGGCCCGGTGGTTCGCCAGCATGCGCAGGGTCAGTTCGCGGTCGCCCAGGTGCCGTCGTACCCCCTGGACCAGGCCGCGGATCCCGGACACCGAGTCGATGAGCTCGTCCGTGACGACGTCGTCGAGCGAGTGGCCCGCGAAGTCGTGGTTGGTGACCTCGGACAGCAGGGTCAACGACGCCATGGGATGCACGAGTTCGTCGAGGAAGAGCGCCTCCTTCTCCCTGGCGATCGCCTCCGTCTCGCCGGCGATCGTGTAGACCATGGGCAGCAGCCGTACGGCGTCCGCGTCCCGTCCGGCCTCGGTGATCAGGTCCTTCTGCTCCTGGTGGTGCTCGCGCGCGATCTCCTGGCTCGGATCGGAGGTGAAGATCAGGTCGGCCCACTTCGCCGCGAACAGCCGGCCCCGGCCCGACTGTCCCGCCTGGATGATGACCGGCCGCCCCTGGGGGGTGCGCGGCACGGTCAGCGGCCCGCGCACGCTGAAGTACTCACCCTGGTGGGCGAGTTCGTGCACCTTGTCGGGGTCGGCGAAGATCCCCGCCGTACGGTCGCCGACGATGGCGTCGTCCTCCCACGAGTCCCAGAGCTTCGAGACGACCTCGACGAACTCCTCGGCCCGGTCGTAGCGCTTGTCGTGTTCGAGGTGCTCGTCCAGGCCGAAGTTCTGGGCCTCGGCGTCGTTCACCGAGGTCACGACGTTCCAGGCGGCCCGTCCACCGCTGAGGTGGTCGAGCGTCGCGAACGTCCGCGCCACATGGAAGGGTTGGTAGTACGTCGTCGAGTAGGTCGCGCCCAGCCCGATGTGTTCGGTGACGCCCGCGACGGCTCCCAGCACCATGCTCAGGTCGAGCTTGACGGGGCGCGCACCGTAACGGACCGCGTCGGCGGGCGAGTTGCCGTAGATCGTCGGCATCGCCAGCCGGTCGTCGAAGAACATCAGGTCGAACATGCCCTCCTCCAGTACGCGCGCGATCCGCTGGTAGTAGCGCACGTCCAGGAAGTCCGCCGCGGCGCTGGGATAGCGCCAGGAGCCGGAGTACACGGACACGTTGGACGCCTGGAGGAACGCGACCAGGGTCATCTGGTCACCGCGTGACGTGGTCATCGGGGCCTTTCGTGAACAGGGGGCGAGGGACGGTGGTCCGAGGCGCGGTGCCGCGTCGTGTCAGCGGAACACCTCGTAGGAGGGGTCGGTGCCGTCCCGACGTCCCGAGGGGGCCTCGGCGGCTTCGGGGGAGTGCGTCACCTCGCGGTAGAGGTCACTGACGTAGGCCCGGTGGTCGATGGCCCAGACGCCCGCCCGGCGCGACCAGCGGTCGACGTACCGGCCCCGGTGGAACAGGTCCGTGACGAGGCCGTCGGCCGGGCGCGTGCGCAGCCACACCGACACGTAGGCCTCGCTCGCCGCGGTCTCCGCCGCCTCGTCGACCTCGACGAGCACGTTGGACACCAGGTGCGAATGGGCGGCGAGTTGGTCGTGATAGGGCCAGACGAAGTCGAGGAAGCCCGACGCGGACCCCCGGTAGGAAGGGCCGTAGTCGGCCGTGCCGTCGGGATGCCAGACGGTGTCGGCGAGCGCGCGGTCCATGCGGTCGAGGCCACGGCAGTACCGGTACAGCACCTCGGTGATCTCCTGCTTCGCCGCGAGCCGGGTGATCGGCGCCGAGTCGGTCAGCATGCTTCGCTCCTCGTCATATGGCGTACGCCCAGGGCGGGTTGACGGCACGGCTTCGACACGGCCGGGAATCCCTTGAGCGACGTAGGAAGTGCCGAGACGCTCCCGATCAACGTAAGCAGTGCCGCGACGCTCCCGATCAACATAGGAAGGGCCGCGGCGCGAGTCATGTCCCGTGCCCGCTGAGCGGGAACGCACCCGGAGCGAGTACCCGGGCCGCATTAGCGTGGCGGTCCGCCCCATGGGCGCGACGACGCGGCAACTCAGGTCCGCCGCCGGTGACTTCACCCCGGCCCGCACACGCCGCCCCCTGACGGTGCCGCACACGGAACTCGCCCGGAGCACCACTGGACGACGACCAACAGAAAGGCAGGGAACGCACCATGAGCGACGGACCACTGGCCGGACTCCGTGTCCTCGACGCCGCCACCCTCGCCGCCGGACCGCTGATCGCCACCTGGCTCGGCGAGCACGGCGCGGACGTCATCAAGGTCGAACAGCCCGACGGCGGTGACCCGTTGAGGCAGTGGGGCGCCCAGAAGGACGGCGTCGGCCTGATGTGGAAGAGCGTGGGCCGCAACAAGAAGAGCGTCACCCTGAACCTGCGCCACGAGACCGGACGGGACCTGCTGCGCCGGCTCGCCCGGCAGGCGGACGTCGTCGTACTGAACCTGCGCCCGTCGACCCTGCGGAAGTGGCGTCTGGACTACCCGAGTCTCGCCGCGGAGAACCCCCGCCTGGTGATGGTCCACGTCACCGGGTACGGAGCGGGCGGCCCGAAGTCCGACCGCCCCGGCTTCGGCACCCTCGGCGAGGCGATGAGCGGATTCGCCCACCTCACCGGCAGCCCGGACGGCCCGCCGACCCTCCCCTCCTTCATGCTCGCCGACGGCGTCGCGGGGCTGACCGCCACCTACGCCGTGATGATGGCCCTCTACCACCGCGACGTGCACGGAGCCGACGGCCAGCTCGTCGACGTCAACCTGATCGACCCGCTGGCCCGGCTGCTGGAACAGTCGGTGCTGACCTACGACCAGCTCGGCAGCGTCCCCAACCGCACCGGCAACCGCTGGGACATCAGCGCACCGCGCAACGTCTACCTCACCAAGGACGGGCACTGGCTCGCCATGTCGGGCAGCGCCCCCACGATCGCGAAGCGCGCCCTCCAGGCCGTGGGCCGCCCCGAACTGACCGAGGACCCCAGGTTCGCCGAGGCCCAGCAACGCCTGCGCCACGCCGCCGAGATAGACGCGATCATGGCCGACTGGATCGGCGCCCACACCCTGGACGACGCGATGGCCGTCTTCGAGGCGGCCGACGTCGCCGCGGCCCCCGTCTACGACGCCGCCCAACTCCTCGCCGACCCGCAGATGGTGGCCAGGGACGTCTACCGGTCGGTCCCGGACCCGCAGCTCGGCGCGATGCGCGTCCAGGCACCGGTTCCCCGCTTCTCGGCGACCCAGGGAGGCATCAGCCACCTCGGCCCGGCCCTCGGTGAACACAACGACGAGATCTACGGCGGGCTCCTCGGACTCGACGCCGACCGGCGCCGGGAACTGTCCGAGCAGGGCGTGATCTGAAGCCCGCTCGGCAATCGGAAACGTCAGCAACAGCACACGCGGCGGCGGGAGGCCCCAATGAGCCAACTCGATGCAGACACAAGGGACTTGAAGCAGGTCACCGAGTCCTTCATCGACGGAGTGTCGGTCGGGACACCCGAGGTCTACGAGAACATCGACCCCTCCACCGGACGCTCTCTCGGCGAGGTGTCCAGAGGAACCCCCGAACAGATCGACCGGGCGGTCACCTCGGCACGCGCGGCACAGCGGGCGTGGCGCACCACGACACCGGAGCAACGCGCCGACCTGCTCTGCCGGTTGGCCGACCTGATCGAGAGCCGGACGGAGGAACTCGCCCGCCTGGAGAGCGAGGACTCCGGCAAACCCCTCTCCCAGGCCCGCAACGACGCCCGGGTGTGCGCCCGTTACTTCCGTTTCTACGGCCGCGCCATCGACTCGTACTACGGCCTGAGCCTGCCACTGCGCCCCGACCTCCACGTGTACACGCGCCGCGAACCGCACGGCGTCACCGGCCACATCCTCGCCTGGAACTACCCCCTGCAACTCCTCGCCCGAGGGGTTGCACCCGCCCTCGCGACAGGCAACTGCGCCGTCGTGAAGCCCGCCGACGAGACACCGCGTACCGCCGTCGCCGTGGCCGGGCTCGCCATCCAGGCCGGGCTGCCCCCGGGGGTGTTCAACGTCGTGACCGGGCTCGGCGCCGAGGCCGGCGCCGCGCTGGCGGCCCATCCGGGCATCGACCATCTGGGCTTCGTCGGCTCCACCCGGGTCGGCGCCCTCGTCGCCACGGCCGCCGCCGAGCGGGTGTCACCGGTGACGCTCGAACTCGGCGGGAAATCAGCCCACTTGGTGTTCGCCGACGCCGACGTCGAGAAGGCCGCCCGGGTCGCGGCGGCCGCGATCCTCCAGAACGCCGGCCAGACCTGCTCGGCCGGGTCACGGGTGCTCGTCCACGAGAGCGTGCACGCCGAGCTGGTGGAGCGCGTCGCGGGACACTTCGCCGGGGTGACGATCGGCCGGGGCCTCGACGACCCCGACCTCGGCCCGCTCGTCTCCCGCAAGCAGCAGGACCGGGTACGCGGCTACGTACGGTCGGCCGGCACCGGCGAGATCGTCTTCGGCGGCTCGGTCGCCGAGCCCGAGGGCATGGCGGACGGCGCCTACTTCATGCCGACCCTGATCGACGGCGTCGACCCGGCGGCACCGATCGCACAGGAGGAGATCTTCGGACCCGTCCTCACCACGATGCGGTTCTCGACCGAGGACGAGGCCCTCGCCCTGGCGAACGGCACCGAGTACGCCCTGCTCGGGGCCGTCTGGACCAAGGACCTCAGCCGTGCACACCGGGTTGCCGCGGAAGTGGAGGCCGGCCAGGTCTATGTGAACACCTACGGCGCGGGCGGCGGCGTGGAGCTTCCGTTCGGCGGGTTCCGCAAGTCCGGCTACGGCCGGGAGAAGGGCGTGGAGGCCCTCGACAGCTGCACCGCGACGAAGACGATCGTCGTCCAGCTCTGAGGCACGCGAGACGAAGCCGGCGCGACCGCTGGGAACGCGGTCGCGCCGGCCTGCTGCCATTCCCTCAGGTCCTTCAGGTCCCTCAGGTCCCTCAGGTCAGGGTGGATCGCCGACGTACTCGTCCACCCGGCGCCGCAGCAGCCAGCGCCCCGCCGACTCCTCGAACGTGTCGTGATAGCGCGCCACGACGGCGACGGACCAGGCGGAACCGGCGTGGAGGAGCAGCACCACGTCGCTGGTCGCCTTCGCCGTGCGGTCGTCCCACTCCGTCAGGAGCGTGTTGCCGACCATGTGGCGTTGGGGCCTGCTCGGATCCGGCCGCCACCCCGGCTGGGAGAACGCCTCCCGGATGGCGTCGGCACCCTCCAGCGGCGGGAAACCGGGTATCTCGACCACGGCGTCCGGCACATACAGCGCGACCATGTCCGCGGTACGGCCCTGGTCCTGCGCCTGGGCGTGCGCGGCGATCGTCGCCCGCACGCCCGCGTTCACCTCGGCGAACTCCGGCACGGCCGGGCCTACTTGAGGGCGATCGGAGTGATGGGGGAGCCGACGGAACCCGTCACCTTCAGCCCCGGGGCGCAGAACAGGCTCTCCCACACGCCGTCCTCCTCGCAGTCCGCCGCCAGTTCCTCGAAGTTGAACATCTCGCCGAGGGTGAGGCCCATGTCCCGGATCACCACCTGGTGGAACGGGATCGTCGCGCCCTTGACCGGACTTGGCCACACCTCGCCGGAGTGGTTGTCCATCGCGAGCGCCGCGACCTCGCGCTCGTACAGCCAGTTGCAGGTGTCCAGGCAGGGCCCGGGGGCGTTGCCGAGGAAGTGCTCGCGGTCGCCCTCCAGGAACCACTGGTAGGAGCCGGTGCGCAGCATCACGATGTCACCGGACTCGACCCGCACGCCCTGGCGTTCCTCCGCGGCCACCAGGTCGGCCTCCGTTATCTCGTACGAGTCCTCCAGCCGGTCCACGCCCTTCAGCCGCGCGATGTCGAGCAGTACCCCGCGCGAGATCAGCCGGTCGACGGCCTTGTGGAACGAATTGCGGCTGGCACCCTGGAAGTTGTTGACCGCGGCGGCCGGCACGTTGTTGTAGAAGGCACCGCCGTAGCCCGCGTGCGCGAGACCGTCCCACTGGGTGGCGGCCTGTAGCCCGGTGACGATCATGTCGTCGGCGGAGATCAGACCGTCCTGCGCGAACGCCGTGTCGGACGGAAGCAGCGTCATGACATGGATCGGGTTGTTGCGGAACCCTCCCGATTTGAAAGGCCCTTCGCTGTCGAACGCCATGCCCAGGTCGAACGCCTTGCCGGTGCGGACGAGTTGTGCGGCCTCGACACGCTTCTGCGGGGTCACGAAGTTCAGGGTGCCGATCTCGTCGTCGTCCCCCCAACGACCCCAGTTGTTGAGCTTCTTGCCGAGTTCGTGATGAGGCCAGACCTTCTCTGCGCTCACGCTTGTCCCTCTTCTCCTTGCCGATGTGCCATGTAACGGCTGACGCATTCCATGAGATCGCCGGGCACGTGATATCCGGAGTGGTCCTTGATCCGGTCCAGATTCCCGGCGATGTCCTCGATCGTGACCTTGAGCGGATCGGCGGGCAGCCAGCCCTCGGTGACGCCGACGAAGAGATGCGCGAACCGTCCGCCTCCGGCGAGGAACACCTCCCCGCTCACGTCGCACACCTCGTGGGCGAGATACGCCACCATGGGCGCCACCAGCGCGGGATCCATCACGTTGCCGCCCGGGTGGCCCTGCTCCCGCAGCGCGTCCATGCCCTCGGAAGGACCGCCGCCCATCCTCGTCATCGCGTTGGGGGCGATCACGTTGACCTTGATGTCGTGGCCGCCGGCCGAGGCCGTCATGCTGCGGGCCATTCCGATCACGGCCGCCTTGGCGGTGGCGTAACCGAGGTTGTCCGGGAGGCCGAACATGCCGATCGAGCCGGTGAGGACGACCCGGCCGTAGTTCCGCTCCAGCATGTACGGCCAGGCGGCACGTGTGGTGTGGAAGGCGCCGAGGACGTGTACCGCGAGGTGGCTCTCGATGTTCGCCGCGTCGATGTCCGGCAGACCGGCGAACCGTACGTTGCCGGCGTTGTTGACGATGACGTCGATCCGCCCGAAGGCCTCGACGGCGGCTTCTACGGCCCGTCGACCACCCTCGGCCGTAGAGATGTCGCTCGTGTCGGCGATCGCCGTACCGCCCGCGTCGTTGATCTCCGCGGCGACGGCCTCGGCCGGACCGGTGTCGGAACCGAAGCCCTCCATCGAGCCGCCCAGGTCGTTCACGACGACCTTCGCGCCCAACTCGCCGAGCAGCAGGGCATAGGCCCGCCCGATTCCGCGTCCGGCGCCGGTGACCACCGCGACGCGGTCGTCGAATAGGTGTTGTGGCATAACCATGCCTTCCGGTTCAGGAAAGGAAGCGCGAGTATCAGGAAAGGAAGCGCGAGTACTTCGACTGGAGGACCTCGCCCATGAACTCGCGCAGCTTCGGGCGGCCGCCCGGATTCAGCAGGAACCTCCGGGGCTTCCCGGCGATGTTGGAACCGTAGAAATAGCTGTGCTCACCGAACGGTGAATGCACGGCGAGTTCCTCGACCATGGCGTTCCAGCCCGCTTCCGTGTCGGCGGGAACCTCGATCGCCCGGTGACCGTGCTCGCGCAGATACGTGACCGCGTCGGTGATGAAGTCGACCTGGTCCTCGGCGTACCGCGGGTTGTTGCCGGCCGCGCCGTGCGGGCCACCGGGAAAGAAGAAGTTCGGGAAGCCGTGGCTCATGAGCCCCATGAAGGTGCGCGGTCCGTCGGCCCAGTACTCCTCCAGGGCCAGCCCACCGCGACCGCGCACGCCCATCCGGTTCAGCGCGCCGGTGCCGAAGTCGAACCCCGACGCCCAGACGATGACGTCGAACTCCCGCGCCCCGTCGGTCGTTTCGATCCCGTTCGCCGTGACCCGGACGAAGGGGTTCTCCCGGAGGTCGACGAGGCTCACCTTCGGATCGTTGTAGGCCTCGAAGTAGCCGGTCACGAAAGGCGGGCGCTTCCCGGCCCAGCCGTGGTCGGTGGGGATGAGCCGCTCGGCCGTCGCCGGATCCTTGACGAGGTCGCGGATCTTCTCGGCCATGAAGAGGCACCAGTCGTCGTTGGCCGCCTTGTCCGTGAGCATGTCGGCGTAGTGACTGATCACCTTGGCGAACCCCGGGCTGTTCCACATCTGCTCGTGGACCGCCCAGCGTTCGTCCTTGGAGTCCTCGAAGGCCGTACGGTCGCGCGGCTCGTGCAGGAACCCGCTCGTCGAGGCGTGCAGGGTCTCGCGCAACTCCTCGAAACCGGCCGTGAGCCGGGCCTGCTGGTCGGGGGTGATCGGCGCGTTGTTGAGCGGGGTGCACCAGTTCGGCGAGCGCTGATACACCGTCAGGGACGCTATGTCCGCGACGATGGCGGGGATCACCTGGACGCCGCTCGAACCGGTGCCGACCACCGCGACCCGCTTGCCCGTGAAGTCGACCGGGGTGTCGGGCCACAGGCCCGTGTGATGGGCCACGCCCGCGAAGTCCTCGCGACCCGGCACGTCGGGGAAGACCGGCACCGACAGCACACCCGTGGCCGCGACCACGAACCGCGCCCGCACCTCGGTACCGTCGTCGGCCCGCACCAGCCAGGTGGCCGAAGTCTCGTCGTACGCCGCGGAGTTGACCCGGGCCCCGAACCGGATGTGGTCGCGCAGGCCCAACGTGTCGACGGCGTAGTCGAAGTAGCGCTCGTTCTCCGGCTGCCCGGCGAACCGTTCACGCCACTCCCAGCCCGCGAACAGTTCCTTCGAGAACAGATAGCCGTAGGTGTAGCTCTCCGAGTCGAGGCGCGCGCCCGGATACCGGTTCCAGTGCCACACCCCGCCGACCCCGGTACCGGCCTCCAGCAGCAGCGCGGACAGCCCGGTGTCGAGGGCCCGTTGGAGCTGATGGATACCGGTGACCCCGGCACCTATGACCACCAGGTCGACGTCGGTTTCGTCCATCTCCCTCGGCGGGAGCGCCACTTCACTCACCCCCTGCGCGGATCGCCGGCCGTCAGCCGGGTGGTGAAACCCCAGGGAATGCCGAGCGCGGTGGCCGCGTCGGTCACGAGCGTGTCGTCCGTGCGCGTGCGCACTCCCACGCCCTGCGCTTCGAGGTGACGTGCCACGCGGTCGAGGTCGGCGACCTTCCAAGTGATCGAGTGGTACGTGTCGTTGGGCGCCCCGGCGGCCCAGTCGGCGTGCGCCGCGGTGCCCTCGTCGGGCACCGCGTACTCGAAGACCGCGTCGGCCAGGTGGACATAGGTGCTCCGCGCGCCCAGCACCTCGTTGCGTCCCGTGTGGACGACCGTCCCGCCCAGGCCGTCGACCATCACTCGTAGGGCCCGGTCGACGCGGTCGGTCAGCACGGTGTGGTGCGAGCAGCGCTCGATGCCGAGCGGATCGTCCTCGGACACCGGCGGCAACTCCCAGTCCGGGGCCAGCCGGTGGTCCAGCGGGAAGGGGATCTGCGGCAGGAACTCGTAGCGCAGGCCCGCGTCCTCCGGAACCGTGAAGAAAATCGGCATCGGTGAGTTGGGCGCGGTCGGGGGCTCATCTCCCTCGGCGACCTGGTCGAGTTGACCGACCATGCCGATGCCAAGTGCCTTCAGCGCGCGATAGGCGTCGCCGATCCCGTCGACGTACCAGCCGAACCCCTTCAGGTGCGGCTGGTCGACCGAGGCGTAGCGCTGGACGCCGTCGAGGACGTAGCGCTTCGGGTCGATCGTGTCGAAGAGGACGTCGTTGATCGGTGTGAACGTCGAGTAGTCGGTCGGATAGCCCTCACTGACGGGGGCTCCCCGCATCATCTCGGCCATCGGCCGGCTCGGTCGCCCGAAGACGCGCTCGAACCACGCCTCCGCCTCCCGGAGATCGGTCACATGATGGCTGGGGTGGTACAGCCGGGTCATACGAAAGCCGCCGTCGGTCATGACGGTCCTGCCTTTCTCATGTCTGTCGCACGAGCTGCCATGTGTGTCGTACGAGCTCTGCCGGGCCGGCCGTCACCAGGCGACGGGCAACTCGTAGATGCCGTAGGCCTGCGAGTCCTCCTTGAACGTCAGCTCGTCCAGACCGGCCGCCAGCCGCAGGGTGGGAACGCGGCGGAACAACGTGCTGAAGACCACCTGGAGTTCGATCCGGGCCAACTGCTGTCCGACGCACTGGTGGGGGCCCCAGCCGAACGCGAGATGGTGGGACGCGGGGCGCTCCAGGGCGAGCACCTCGGGGTCGGGGAACGCCTCGGGGTCCCAGTTCGCCGCCGGCAGACTGGCGATGACGCCCTCGCCCGCGCGGATGGTCACCCCCTCGAACTCGAGGTCCTCGACGACCGCCCGGCGGGCCAGGAGGTGGGGGAGGGTCAGATAGCGCAGCAGTTCCTCGACGG
This sequence comes from Streptomyces colwelliae, assembly GCF_048158785.1. NCBI lineage: Bacteria > Bacillati > Actinomycetota > Actinomycetes > Kitasatosporales > Streptomycetaceae > Streptomyces > Streptomyces colwelliae. Next base: position 30,284 of record NZ_JBLTJC010000017.1, read on the forward strand.
CCTTCGCCACGTAGCCGGGGTCGCCGGAGTTCTCGCGCAGGGCCGCGAGCTGGTCGGGGTTCTGGAGCAGGAGCGCCGTCCCCAGCGTGATCATGTTGGCGCTCGTGTCGTGGCCCGCGACGAGCAGGATGTGGCCCAGCGGCGCGGCCTCCTCCATGGAGAGTTCACCGGCCCTGATCCGCGCCCCCAGGTCCGAGAGCACGTCCTCGCCCGGGTCGTCCATCTTGGCCTCGATGAGCCGGGCGATGTACGTGCGCAGGGCCGACGCCGTGGCCGCGTTCTCCTCGGGGGTTTTGTTGACCGCGTTGGTGACACCGGCGTGCTTCTGGAAGAACGCGTGATCCTCGTACGGCACTCCGAGCAGCTCGCAGATCATCAGCGAGGGCAGGGGCAGCGAGAGGGCCTCGTTCAGCTCGGTCGGGTTGGGGCCCTCGAGCATCCGGTCGATGAGGTCGTCGGTGATCTGCTGGATCGCCGGCTGGAGCCTGCGCATCCGGTGGCGGGTGAAGGAACTGGTCAGCATCCTTCGCCAGCGGGAGTGCTCGGCGCCGTCGGTGTTGTTGATCGACGGCTGCATCTCGGCCGCGTGGGCCTTCATGGCCTCGGTGGTGTGCGGGTATCCGGGTGCGCCGATGTTCGCGCTCATCCTCGGATCGGTGAGGATCGCGCGCTGGGCGGCGTGGGTGAGGACCAGCCATGGGGTGGTGCCGTCCCAACTCCGCACGCGCATCACGGACTTGGCACCGTCGTGGAGCTTGAGGAGATCGGGTGGGGGAGCGAAGGGGCAGGCGCCCGACCTCGGTGCCGGGAAGTCCGGCAGCTCCTCCGTCGGCCCGGTGTCCGGCACGGTCTCTGTCATGGTCGTCCCTTGTCTGTGGCGTGGTTCGTGGCCTTGCTCGTGGCCGCTCAGACGAAGTAGCGGCCGCCGTTGACGCTGAGGGTCTGGCCCGTGACGTAGGCGGCCTCGTCCGATGCCAGATAGGCGACCGCGTAGGCGATCTCGTCGGGGCGCCCGGCTCGCTTCATGGGCATGGTCGCGCCCAGCACGTCGGGGTCGAAGCCCTCGCGGAGCAGAGGGGTGTCGATGAGGCTCGGTGCCACGTTGTTGACGGTGATGCCGGTGTCGGCGAACTCGGTGGCGAGCGCTTTGGTCAGGCCGATCACCCCGCCCTTGGACGCCGCGTAGTGGGACACCGCGGGACCGCCGGTCTGGGCGGACGACGACGAGATGTTGACGATGCGTCCGTGCCCCGCCGTCAGCATGTCGGGCACGAAGGCCCGGGTGACCAGGAAGGGGCCCTTGAGGTTGATCCGGATCATGCGGTCCCAGGTCTCCTCGGTGAGATCCGGGAACGGTACGTAGTTGGTGATCCCCGCGTTGTTGACCAGGACCGTGACCGGGCCGAGTTCCGCGTGCGTGCGGTCCGCGCCGGCCCTGACGGCCGTGGCGTCGGCCGCGTCACCGACGACCGCGATCGCCTTGCCGCCCGCCTCGCCGATCGCGTCGGCCGTCCCGTGGGCGTCCGTGCCGTTCAGGTCCCACACGGCGACCGTCGCACCCTGGGCGGCGAGCACGAGGGCGATCGCCCGCCCGATGCCTCGGCCGCCACCGGTGACGACCGCGTTTCTCCCGTTCAGTGACATCATTCAGGACTCCATGTGAGGCGGTTGCTGCGGTTCTGTCGGGGCGTCACCCGTCGCCGCGTCCAGGGTCCGGGGCCAGCGCCTTCCTGGCGGCCTTCCGCGCGGCCATGGCGCGGGGGAAGCCCGCGTATCCGGCGGCGTGGTACAGGACTTCGGCGATCTCGTCCTCCGTCAGCCCGTTGTTCAGCCCTATCCGGACATGGCTGCCGATTTCGTCCTCGGCGCCCAGCGCGATCAGGATGCCCAGCGTGACCAGACTGCGGTCCCTTCGTGCCAGGCCCTCGCGCGCCCAGAGCTCGGCCCAGACGCTGACCAGGCCGATCTCGACGAGTTCCGCACCCAAACCTTCGTCACGCAGGTCGGCGTCCTCGGGCAGCGAGGTGTTGACGACCGAGGACATCGTGCGGAGTCCGAGCCTGCGCAACTCTGACGATGTCGTGAGATCGCCGGGAGACGCGCCGTGCTTCCCGCTCACCGGAACGGACTTCTCTGTTTCCTGCACTTGTCACACCCTTCTCTCGGCACGGCTACATATACGGATCAGTGAATTCAACTACCTGATTCGGCGACAGCTCAGCGGACGGCGACGGGATGCACCAGACCGCCGGTGCTCCGGAGGAAACGTTCGGGGGTCGCGTTGAGCAGGAAGGTGTAGCGGCGATCTTGGGCGCACGCCGCCGCGAGGTCTTCGAGTACCCAGTTCTGCCCCTGGATCATCCCCATCATCACCAGACAGAGGACGTGCACGGGCAGCATCAGATCCTCGACGTTCGACGGCAGCAGCTCCATGGGCATGTTGTCGATCGCGGCCGCCGCCGCGCGGCGCTCGTGGAAGAACAGCGGGGCGTCGTGGTCGAGGGCGGGCACGAGCCGGCGATAGCCCGGCACGTCGCCCGCCAGGAAGTACGACACCTGTCCGGTCCGGACGAGCACGATGTCCCCCTCCTCGACGCGCACCCCCTGGGCCTCCTCGACGGCCTCCAGGACGGCGCGCGTCACCGCGAACCTGTTGGGCAGGCGGTCGACGCCCTGGTGCCGGGCCACGTCGAGCAGGACACCGCGCGACACGACGATGCCGGCTGTCTCGATGCCGAGCCTGGTCGCCCCGGAGGAGTCGATCGCGTCCGCCGGAATCCCGTTGTACATGACGCCGCGGTGGCTACAGTGCGACAGCGCGTCCCAGTGCGTCGCCGCCTGCGTGGGCGTCACCACGATGTCGTCGCTGTACGCGCACGCGTCCGGGGAGTCGGACATCGGTGTGTTGACCGCGAGCATGGTCCGTACCGGGTTGATACGTCCGGGGACGCCCGTGCCGTTCTGAGGGCCGTTCAGCGACAGTGGCATGGCCAGCGAGAAGCTCTCGCCGGTGACCACCGCGGCCGTTCCTCTCCTGACCACGTCCGGCGTGATGAAGTTGAGTGTTCCCAACTGGTCGTCAGCGCCCCAGCGCTTCCAGTTGCTGACCTGCTCCGCGAGGACATCGAACTCCGCGACGCTCAGCACGGTTCCCGCCTTTCGTGCGAAGGGGGCCGGCCCATCGAGCCGGACCTTATCGGCGATCGAGTAAATCAGTATACTGAATAATGAGAGTGGCTGATATGGAGTTCCATGATCGGAAGCGTTGTGTGGACCGGAGATTCGCGTCCGCGTCATCAAGTACACTCATTGCCATGAGTGCTGCTCAGGGGTCGCAAGTCGGTCAGGTCGTCCGCCCGCCCAAGGCGGCGGAGTTGATCGCCGCGCAGTTGCGCCGCCGGATCGTCCTGGGCGAGTTGACGCCCGGTGAGACCCTGCCGCCGGAGAACCAGCTTCTGGAGCAGTTCGGTGTCTCGCGGCCCACGCTGCGTGAGGCCTTTCGCGTTCTCGAGACCGAGATGCTCATCAACGTCCGGCACGGCAGCCGGGACGGCGCTCAGGTCCTGTCCCCGGACTTCTCGGTGGCGGCGCGTCATGTGGGCCTGCTCCTCCAGATGCGGGGGGCGACCGTCGACGACGTCTACGAGGCCCGGACGGTGGCGGAGTCGGCGTGTGCCCGCCTGCTCGCCAAGCGCCGTACGAAGCAGGACATCACCGACCTGAACGAGGTCGTGGCGGAACTGCGGTCCGCGGTGGAGTCGAAGGGCGACGCGGAACTCGACGCCGTCCTCTGGACGCGGCTCACCTACAGGTTCCACGAACTCGTCATGGAGCGTTCCGGCAACAAGACGCTGGCGGTTCAGGGAGCCGTACTCCAGGAGATCGTGGCGACCCACTTCGAGATGAGGGTCGCGCGCAACTTCGACAGCACGGAGTCGCCCGAGCGCTTCCGGCGCGCCATCAAGGCCTACGGGCGGCTCGTGGCGCTGGTCGAGGCCCGGGACGCCGACGGTGCCGAGCGGCACTGGCGCAACCACATGAAGGTGGCGGGTACCTACCTGCTCAGGGACGGTCTCGGCGACAAGACCGTGGTGGATCTGTTCTCCTGAGCGCGTCCCTCCGCCCGCGCTCGCGGAGCATCGCGCCGCCGGCGGGACATCGTGTGCCGGGCCCTCGCAGGATGTGTTCCGGTCAGCGGAATCGGCGGTCGATCCCCGGTACCCCCGCCCTAGCCTCCTCGTACCGCGTCCAGCCGAGGGGACACGGTCAGCGCGCTGACAGCGCGTCGGAGACCACGGCACATCGTGTGAGGGAGACCTGGCCCGCCCTGTGAGGTGGACCTGGCCTGTCCTGTGAGGTGTTCGTCTCTCCCCGCTTCCTCACGATGCGCGGTTCGCCGCCGCCCATTCGCCCCTGACCGCTCACCAGGTCGGCATCGTCATGGACCGCCGGCGTCTGCCGGACGAGAAGGCTTCCCGGCGTGTTCACGGATCAAGGGAGATCCTCATGGACGAAAAGATGAAGTTCAGGCTCTATCGCATGTCGGTCTGGTGCGGCGTGCTGGTGCTGGTGGCCAACACGTTCGCCTTCACGGTCGTCGGCAAACTGACACCGCCCATCTCGCCGACGGCCAGTCCCCAGCAGGTCGCCGACTTCCTGACCGATCACCGGACCGGCATCCTGTGGGCCGCGGTCATCATGGGCGTGTTCGCCCCGTTCTTCTACGCGTTCGCGGTTGTCACGAGCTTGCAGATCCGTCGCATCGAAGGCGGCTGGGGTCTGCTGTCGATGATCCAGATGACGACCGCCGTCGTCGCGCCGACGGGCTGGGTCTACCCGCTGGCGGTGCTGGCCACCGCCGCGTACCGACCTCATCGCGACCCGGCGCTGATGCAGCTTCTGAGCGACCAGTTCTGGCTGACGTATGTGGGTGTCGCCGTCATCTTCGTGCTGAACGTCGCGGTGATCGGTCTGTCGGCGTTCCTGGACCGCCGGCCCGAACCGGTGTTCCCGCGATGGTTCGGCTGGTTGAACTTCGTGCTGGCGATCGCCTTCTTCCCCGGTGTCTTCGTCTATGTGGCGACCGACGGACCGTTCGCCTGGGACGGCGTGTTCACCGTCCTGATCCCGTCCATCGCGTTCGTCGTCTGGAAGATCGCGATGATCATCGTGCTGCTGCGTGCGGTCAGGTCCGAGGAACGCGAGGTTCTGGGCGAGCGGCCGGTACCCGTGCCCGGATGACACCGCCGACGGTGGTGACTCCGCGGCGGACCGTATGTATCGTGAACCAGCAGTCTGAGTGAAATGAGTAAACTCAATGACCTTGGTGCCCTGGTCTCCGCCCCGCACTACGGACGGGCGGCAGCAGGAAGGAGCCGCATGACCGAGAACGGCAGGCTCGCGGCGGGAGCGCCCCAGCCCGTGGACAAGGCGTTCATCGACCGAGCACTGGACGACGCCGACCTGAACGCGCTGAGGCTCGCGCTCCATCAGGCCACCGGAGACGACTCCCTGCTCGAACTACCGCTGAAAACCGTCCCGATGTACGGCGGCGCGCTCATGCAGACCGTCGTGGCCGACGAAGCCGTGGCGACCCTCCGGGCCCGGGCGACGGAGTTCCTCACCACGAAGCCCGCCGACTTCACCGAGGTCAAGCCGACCGACCCCGAACTGCGCCGCATGTACGAGGCGTTCCGCAACGAGGAACTCTCCGACCGGAGTTGGTCCTACCGACGCGACCTCGCTGCCTTCGACGACCACCCTCGTCTGGCGCAGTGGACGGGCGCCGAACCGTCCATCCCCGAGGGCTTCCACGTGGCGGTCATCGGCGCCGGCTTCGGAGGTATCGCCGCCGCGGTCCAACTGGAGCACCTCGGCATCCCGTACACGGTCTACGAGCGACGCCCGGAGCTGGGCGGCACCTGGAGCATCAACGCCTACCCGGACGTACGGGTGGACACCACCAACTTCCTCTACCAGTTCTTCTTCGAGAAGAACTACCCGTGGACCGAGTACTTCGCGCGCGCCGGCGAGGTGCGTGAATACCTCCAGCACGTGGCCAAGAAGTACGGCGTCCTCGAGCACATCAGTTTCGACAGCGACGTCAAGGAAGCCGCCTTCGACGCGGAGTCCGGCCGGTGGACGATCGACGCCGTGATCGACGGCCGGCCCCACACCCTCACCGCCAACGCAGTGGTGAGCGCCAGCGGTCTGTTCGCCACCCCGAAGCACCTCGAAGTACCGGGAATCGACGACTTCGGCGGCGAGATCGTGCACACCGCCGAATGCACCGGCCAGGAACAGCTCGAAGGCCGGAACGTCGCGATCATCGGCAACGGCTCGACCGGCGTGCAGATGCTGTCCCAGGTGCGCAGCCGCGCCCGGAGCGTGGGCGTCTTCCAGCGCACCCCGCAGTGGATCAGCCCCCGCGAACGCTACGGCGAGGCCATCGCCCCGGAGACCCGCTGGCTCCTGGACACGATGCCGTACTACTGGAACTGGTACTGCTACTCCATCGCCACCCTCCGCCTGGGCGGCCAGGTGCTCCAGGAACCCGACCCGGAGTGGCAGGCCGCGGGCGGTCTCGTCAACCGGGCCAACGACGCCTACCGCGAGGGCCTGACCGCGTACGTGAAGGCGAAACTGGGCGACCGGCCCGACCTGTGGAAGAAGCTCATCCCCACGCACGCCCCCATGGCCCGCCGGCTCATCGTCGACAACAACTGGTACGCCTCCCTGCTGGAGGACAACGTCGAGCTGGTCACGGAGACCATCGAGCGGTTCACGCCGACGGGCATCCGCACGGCCGACGGCAAGGAGCGCTCCTACGACCTGGTCTTCACGGCCACCGGGTTCGCCACCCAGAAGTACCTGTGGCCGACCGCCTACCGCGGCCTGAACGGCGAGACCCTCGAAGACCGCTGGCGCGACCCCGAGGGCGGCGGCCCCCGCGCCTACCTCAGCCTCACGGTCCCCGACTTCCCGAACCTCTTCATCATGTACGGTCCCAACTCGCAGAACAGGTCGGGCTCGTTGATCGTGTGGATGGAGACATGGGCGCGCTACGTGGCCCAGGGCCTGGTGGCGCTCATTGAGGGCGGTCACCGCTATCTGACGGTCCGTCGGGACGTCTTCGAGGACTACAACCAGCGCCTCGACGAGGCGATGCTCTCCCTCATCTGGTACGACCCCGGCTCCAGCGACCGCAACTACTACGTCAACGAGTTCGGCCGCCAGCAGGTCAACGTGCCCTGGCGGCTGGAGGAGTACCACCGGCTTCTGGAGAGGTTCGATCCGGACGACTACCACTTCGCCTGAGGGGCCGGCGCCGATGAGAGCGGTACGCGGCGCGCCACCCGGTGTCGAGGTCGTCGAGACCGAAGTCCCGGGTGGGGCAGGCGAGTTGGTGCGGGTGGCGGCGGTGGGCGTCTGCGGCTCGGACCTGCGGTACCTGCGGCGGGGGAGCACCCAGGTGATCGGGCACGAGATCGCCGGGACGGCCACGGACGGCACACCCGTCGCCGTGGAGGGCGTGGCGCGATGCGGCGCCTGCGAGTGGTGTGCCGACGGCCGCCACAACCTGTGCCGGCTGGCGGGCACCGACATCCTCGGCATGACCGTACCGGGCGGCATGGCCGAGTACTTCAGGGCACCCGCCACGGCACTCGTACCGCTCCCGCCCGAACTCCCGCTCCACGACGCCGCGTTGGTCGAGCCCGCCGCCGTCTCCTGGCACGCCTGCCGCAAGGGCGAGATCGGCCCGCACACCCGGGTCGCGGTGGTGGGCGCCGGAACCATCGGGATGCTGGCCGTGGCGGCGGCTCTACGACGGGGCGCCCCCGAAGTCGCCCTGGTTGCCCGGCATCCGTACCAGGCCGAGGCGGGGGAGCGCCTCGGCGCGAGCGGCCCGTCTGGGTCGTACGACGTGGTCGTCGAGGCGACCGGCAGCGAGAGCGGGCTGTCCCGTGCCGTCGAACTGGTGCGACCACTCGGCACGGTCGTCACCGTCGGAGTGTTCCCGCCCGACCTGCGCTGGCCGAGCATGGCCGCCTTCCTCAAGGAGGCGAGCATCGTGCCGTCGATGTCGTACGGCCGCGACGACACGGGCACGCCCGAACTCGCCCACGCGGCACGGCTGTTGGCCGACCGGCCGGAGATCGCCCGGACGCTGATCACCCACCGGTTCGCCATCGACGACGCCGAGCACGCCTTCGAAGTCGCCGCGGCACGGAGACCGGGCACCTTCAAAGTCGTCGTCCACCCCTGAGACCGCGCGGCCACCCCTCCCCACTCCGACACCGTCAGACGGAGGCACCGATGTCGAACACGATCCCCGGCTCGCCCGTACTGCGCGGTGCCGAGAACTCCCGCTCGCGTGCCGGGCGAGTGGGGGCCGCGAGCATGCTCGGGACCTTCATCGAGTTCTACGACTTCACCTGTTACGGCTTCCTGGTCGTGTACCTGGCCCCGCTGTTCTTCCCGGCGCACGGCCCGGCCACCGGGGTCCTCGCCACGCTGGGCGTGTACGGGGTGGGCTATCTCGCCCGCCCGCTGGGCGCGTTGTTCTTCGGCAGGCTGGGCGACCGCCGGGGACGCCGGACCGCGCTGCTCGTCACCGTCGTCGGCATGGGGACCGCCACGACCGTCATGGGGGTGCTGCCGACGTACGCCACGGTCGGGGCCGCGGCGCCGGTCATGCTCGTTCTCGTCCGCATGGTGCAGGGGTTCTGCGCGGGAGGAGAGATCGGGGGCGCCGCGACCTTGGTGTCGGAGTCCGACGGCGGCCGCAGGCGCGGGAGGTTCCAGGCGCTGATACCGCTGGGTTCCGGCCTCGGAGTCGCCGTGGCGCCGGCGGTGGTCGGCCTGGTCGTGACGGTCCTCGGCAAGCGGGAGATGGCCGCCTGGGGCTGGCGTCTTCCGCTGCTGCTCGCCGCGGCGATGACGATCGCCGTGCTGGTCTACCGCGTCCGCCTCGACGATTCCCCCGAGTTCCGCTCGCTGGCCGAGTCCGAGGCGGTCGAACCGTCCCCCGTGCGGACCGCCCTGCGCCGTCACTGGCGCATGATCGCGGTCGCGGCGGTCCTCAACCTCGTCGTCACCATGGTCCTCGGCGTCCTGGTCAACTACATGAGCGTCTACCTGCTCGCCGTCCTGGAAGTGCCGCCGGTGAAGGTGTACTGGCTCTCGGCGGTGTGTCTGCTGCTGGGCGCCGCCGGCTTCCCGGCCGGCGGCTGGTGGACCGACCGCTTCGGCCGTAGGTCCGCGATGCTGTTCGGATTCGGCGGCGCCGCCACGCTGGTCTTCCCCCTGCTGTACGGCATGAGAGCTCTGCGTACCGGCGGCACCTGGGCCCTGATCGGGGTCGGCGCCCTGTACGTGCTCTCGCTCGCCCTGAGCTACGCGGCCACGCCCGCCATGTACGTGACGCTCACCCAGGCGTTCCCGACCGAGGTCCGGTACACGTCGGCGGCGTTCGCCTACAACGCCGGTGCCGTGGCGGGCGGCGGTCTCACGCCTTACCTGGCCGCGCAGTTGACGCAGTCGGCGGGCCCGCGGGCGGCCGGCTGGCTGGTGGTCGCCGCCGCGGTCACCGGAGTGACGGTGATGTCGGTCCTGACGTCCCGGAGCCGGTCGGAGCATGGACCGGCCCTACCGGGCTAATCATGTAACTGATAGAGATAACTGAACCATGTGAGGAGAGGCCGTGACGATCGAAGCCGTCGCCGACCGGACCACCGTCGAGGTGGTCAACCCGACCGCGGACAAGCTGGAGAACGCGGGTGCACCGCTGGCTCCGCGACCGGACACACTGAACGGCAAGGTGCTGGGTCTGCTGTCCAACAGCAAGCCCAACGCCGAGGTCGCGCTGCGGGCGGTCGCGGAGAAGATCAAGGAGACCTACCCCGACCTGAAGATACGGCTGTACCCGGGCTCCATCCGCTTCGAGCCCGAACTGCTGCGGCGGGCCATCGAGGAGAGCGACGCCCTCATCGGCGCCACGGCCGACTGCGGCGCCTGCACCTCGTGGCTGATCCACGACGGCGCGCAGGCCGAGAAGGCCGGAGTCCCCCAAGTCACCATCGTCGCCCGCGGATTCGAGCGTGACACGGACACCAGCGCCAAGGTCTTCGGTGTGCCGGACCTGCGGTACGTCGTGGTGCCCCGCGTCTTCACCGCGCTCACGGCGGAACAGGCGGCCGACCAGACGCTGCCGTTGACGGAGGAGATCGTCGCCGCCCTCACCTCGTCCCCCGCGCCGGAGGCGACCGACGCCGAGGAGCCGCCGGCCGAGGAGGAACGGCAGGAGACGTACACCTTCGGCGGAGCCACGGCGGTCGAGGCGATCGACGCCTTCAACGAGTACTACCTCGACCACGACTACGGCGACGGCCTGCCGCTGCACGCGCCCACCCGGGAGAAGGTCGAGGCGATCATCGCGGCGCAGGGGCGTCCCCGGGACGAGGTGATCCTCACCATCCCGCCGCTGCACGGCCACGGCACCCTGGAACGCATCGCGGTCAACGCGGCCATGGCCGGCTGCCGGCCGGCGGAACTGCCCGTCGTGATCGCCGCGTTGAAGGCGATCCACGCGTGCCCGCCCCCGATGAACCTCTCGGTCCTGATGTCGACCGGGGCCTTCGCGCCGGTGATCCTGGTCAACGGGCCCCTCGTGAAGAAGCTCGGCATCAACAGCGGACGCAGCCCGCTCGGGCCGGGCAGCAACAACCGGGTGAACATCCGCATCGGGCGGGCGGTCGCGCTCACGCTGCGCAACCTCGGCGCGTGGATCCCCGGACGTATGGACCTCGACACGATCGGCACCGTCCGCAAGAACATCCAGGTGCTGGGCGAGAACGAGGACGAGAGCCCGTGGGAGCCGTACCAGGTCGGCCAGGGTTACCGTCCCGACGACAGCACCGTGACGGTGCTGCATTCGGTGGGGGAGTGGGACCTCGGCTCCAACCACGGGCCGGTCGACCGCAGGCTGCACTCCATCGCGGCCCGTACGCCCACGCTCACCCAGGTCGGGTTCATGACCAGCACCCTGGCCGGACTCCTGGGCAACGAGGACGGCCTGTTCTATCTGCTGCCGCCGGAGACGGCGAAGAAGCTCTCGGAGGCGGGCCTGAGCAAGGACGCCGTCCGGCGCTACTTCCTGCACAACGTCAGGCCCCGCATCGCCGACGTCATCGCGCCGTTCATCGACTTCCGGGAGCGGGGTCTGGTCCGGCCGGAGTGGGAGTGGATGTTCCAGCTCAGCCCGGAGGAGCAACGGACCCAGTCGATCCAGGCGTTCAACGACCCGGCCGCGATCAACATCGCCGTCGCCGGGCACGGAACGCCCAAGGAGTTCGTCTTCGGCACCATGACCACGCCGATCACCGAGAAGATCGCCGGCATCGGATAACCGCCCTTCGGGCGGCGGAAGGAGGGACTGGTCGTGTCAGCTGTTCGCGCGATCACCGACGACGACTTCGAGGAGGCCGTCCGGAGTACCGACAGACCGGTGCTCGTGGACTTCTGGGCGCCGTGGTGCGGTCCCTGCCGGGCGATGGGCCCCATCCTGGACGCGATGGCACAGGCGCACGAGGGCAGGATCGACATCGTCAAGGTCAACCTGGACGAGAGCCCGCATGCCGCACAGCGGTACGGAGTCTCGTCGATTCCCGCGCTCCTGCTCTTCTCCGGGGGCGAAGTGGTGACGACACTCGTCGGCGCCAAACCGCGCACCATGATCGAGAGCGCCATCGCCGACTATCTGTGAACGGCATGGGCAAGAGGCGGTGCGGATCCGGGAGTCGGGCCGGATCCGCACTGCTCTGTCGGTGTGAGGTGTGAGAACGGTCAGAGCTTCTGATAGGCGAACTTCCGGCCCGTACCGCCGTCGACCACGAGGGTCTGCCCGGTGATCCACCGGGAGAGGTCCGTGAGGAAGAAGAGGATCGCCGACGCGATGTCGCTCGTCGTGCCCACCCGGCCGAGCGGCACCTGCTCGCCCGCCCTGTCGTAGTAGTCGGCCTCGGGGTGCCGCTCGGCGACACGCGGGGTCGCGGTCTGTCCGGGGGCGACGACGTTCACCCGTATGTCGGGGCCGAGTTCGAGCGCGGCCGTGGCGACCAGGTTGCCGAGGCCCGCCTTGGCGGCGCCGTAGACGGCGTGGTTGGGGGAGGACCGCAGGCCCGAGACGGAACCCACGAAGACCATCGACCCGCCCTCGGTCATGGCCCTCCCGCCGATCTGTAGCGCCAGGAAGGCGTGACGCAGGTTCAGGTCGAGGCCCCGGTGCCAGAGTTCGTCCGTGATCTCGCTGATCGGGCCCCAGTCCGAGATGCCGATGATGTCCGCGAGCCCGTGCACCGGGCCGAAGCGCTCGACGGCCTCCGCGACCACGCGCTCCACGTCCGCGCGGTTCGTCGCGTCGCCGGTGACGGCCAGGCCGTCGACCTCCTCGGCCACCGCCTTGGCGCGGACGGGGTCCGTGTCCACCACGGACACCCGCGCGCCGACAGCTGCGGCGGCCAGGCACGTCTGCCGTCCGATGCCCTGTCCGCCGCCGAGGACGAGGACGTGCCGGCCCGCCAGATCGAGCAACCCCCGGTAGTCGGGGGTGAGTTCGGTGATGCCCATCGTCGTTTCTCCCTCACGGTCGAGGAGCCGTCCGGACGACGCGTCCGGAAAGGTCGCGACGCTTTCTTGACGCCAGACGGAACAGGCTCGTTAACATAGTCAAATCAGTTAGGTAATTTAGATGAGTCCAGGCGGCGCGTCCATGGGCCCCGGTGCGAGCCGGGGCGCGGAGACGGCGGCCCGACGCCATCGCGCCGATGCGCGGTTCGGCCCCGCTGTCGATTGAAGAGGTGATCCCCGAATGATCCGGGTGCAGCCCGAGCGCTTCCTCCGAGGAACCCTGCCGGACCTGTCGTGGTCGGACGGCGGCTCGCGTCTTCCGCTGTCCGCCTGCCAGAAGCTGACGGCGGACACCGTGCGGGCCGCCCGCGTGCCGGCCGGACTGCATCTCGCCTTCACCGGTGCCGCGTCGACGATCACGCTCACGGTACGGACGGGGGCGCGGACGACCGTGCCCGCTCCCACCCTCGCCGAGGCATTCGTCGTCCGCGTACCGGGAAGGCCCACCGTCACGGCCCCCCTGCCGTCGGGAGGCGGCACCGTCCGCGTCGAGCTGCCCGACCGGAACCCGGCACGGATCGTGCGTGTGTTCCTTCCCGAGGCGGTCGAGACCACGATCGACGGCCTCGCCGCGGACGCCCCGCTGAACCCCGCCCCACGTGGCCCGCTGTGGGTGGTGTACGGCGACTCCATCACCCAGGGCTGGTCGGTCGCGCAGCCGGGACTCGCCTGGCCCTCCCTCGTCGCCGACGAGCTCGGCCTCGACCTGGTCAACCTCGGTTTCGCCGGAGCGGCGCGCGGTGAAGTGCTCGCCGCCGACGTCCTGGCCGCCTCGGGCGCGGCCGCCGTGGCCGTGGCCTGGGGCACCAACGCCTGGTCGTCGCTGCCGACCAGCGCCCCGCAGATCGCCGAGACGACGAGGCTCTTCCTGACCGCCGTACGCCAAGGACTCCCCGAGGCTCCCGTGACGGTCGTGAGCCCCATCGTGCGCCCCGACGCGGAGGACACACCCAACCGCTTCGGGGCGCGCCTCACCGATCTGCGCGAAGCGCTGGAGAACGCGGTACGGGCCTTCACCGCGGACACCCGTGACGACCGGATCACCCTGGTCCCGGGCCTCGGCCTGGTGCCGGCCGGACAACTCGTCGACGGCATCCACCCGGGCGACGAGGGCCACCGCGCGCTCGCCGACGGGGTGACAGCTCACGTCGCCGCCGGCCTGGGGCCGAGTACGCGCCGTACGGAGGCCGGAGTCCGATGACCCCGGCGGCAGAGCCCGGCACACCAGTGAACGCACCTGTACAGCACCGCCGTTCGCGGCGGGAGAGGAGCGAGATGAATCCGGCGAACGTGTTTCGACTGGACGGCAGGGTCGCGATCGTCACCGGCGGCGGGAGCGGCATCGGGCGGGCGAGCGCCACCGTACTCGCCGCCGCAGGCGCCCGGGTCGTCGTCGCCGACCTCGACGAAGAGGCCGCCGAGGCGACCGTGACGGAAATCAAGGAGCAGGGTGGCGAGGGAGTGCCCCACGGGGTCGATGTCGCCGATCCGGCCGCCGTGAACGTACTGGTCGACGGGACGGTGTCCGGCCTCGGCCGCCTCGACATCCTCGTCAACAACGCCGGCATCATGATCCGCCGCCCCCTCGCGGAGATCCCGCCCGAGGAATTCGACCGCGTCCTGTCGGTCAACCTCAAGAGCGTCCTCTACGGCAGCCAGGCCGCGGCCCGCGTGATGGAGCCCGGGTCGAGCATCGTCAACACCCTCTCCACCATCATCGACTTCGCCACCGTGGGCACCGGCTCCTACGCCGCCGCCAAGAAGGGAGGCGAGGCGCTGACCCGGACGTTCGCCGTCGAACTGGGACCACGGGGCATCCGGGTCAACGGCGTCGCACCGGGCTGGACGGACTCGGGCATCACCCGGCAGCGGCATGTGGACGAGTCGGGCGAGTTCCAGCAGGACGGCTTCGACGAACTCGCCCGCAAGATGGCCTCCGCCTCCCCGCTGGGCGCGGTCGCCGAGCCGATCGACTCCGCCTACGCCGTCCTCTACCTCGCCTCGGAGGCGAGCCGCTTCGTCACCGGACACGTGATCCGGGTCAACGGCGGCGCCTCCATGGTCTGACGAACCGTCACGACGGTACCCACTTCGTGATGCAGAGCCGATGAAGTCCTCTCCGATGAGGGACCCGTTGGACGACCGGCAGGAGACGGCCGGCCGCCCAGGGATGCTCAGGAGGTCACAGTGTCCGAATCTCCGTCCAGCATGGTCGACAGGGTCGTCGTGATCCTCGGTGTGTTCGAGCGGTCCGCCGGACCCCTCAACCTGGGGCAGATCAGCGCGTGCAGCGGTCTGCCGCGTTCCTCCGTCCACCGGATACTCCAGCAACTGGTCAACGCCCGCCTGCTCAGCAGGTACGACAACGAGTACCGGCTCGGACTGCGCATGTTCGAGATCGGCAGCCTGGTCACGCACCGGACCCGGATGGGCGAGGTCGCCAGGCCCCTGCTCCAGGAACTGCACGCCGCCACGGGGCACGTGGTCCACATGGCCGTACTGGACCAGCAGGACATCGTCTACCTGGAGCGGGTCGGCGGGTCGTTCGCTAGCACCCTTCCGTCCAGGATCGGAGGCCGCCTCCCGGCCCACTGCACCGCGCTGGGCAAGGCACTTCTCGCGTACTCCGCCAAGGAGGTCGTGGACGAGTACCTCTGGAGCGGACTGTGCCGTCGTACGTCCGTGAGCATCAACACCCCGCAAGCCCTGGAAACGGCCCTCTCCAGGATCCGCGGCATCGGATACGCGACCGAGACGGGTGAGGCCGCGGCCTCGGTCGCCTGCGTCGCCGCCCCGGTCCTCGTCCTGGACCAGCCGGTCGCCGCCATCTCGGTCTGCGGCCCGCAGGACCGCATCCGGGTCGACGAGCTGAGGTTCCAGGTCCAGTGGATCGCCGCCGAGGCCGCCCGCAGGCTGATGGTCTCCTCCCGCCGTCAGCGGCCCCGCCCACGGCGGTTGATCACCGCTGTTCCGCTCAGCGGACACGCCGCGTCCGCCGAGCTGTCCGAGACAGGACGATGAACGCATGACGGACGAAGCGGAGAGGACCGCGGCACGGCGACGTCCGACGCTCTCCTCGCGGCCCGCCGACGAGGCGACTCACCAGGAAGCGGAAGGTACGCGGCATGGCGCATGAGGTTGTCCGACGAGTCGAGCAGTACGGGCCGAAACTGGCCGAACTGGCCGCAGGGAACGAGGAGTTGGGCAGGCTGAGCGACGAGACCGTCGGTCTGCTGCGCTCGGCCGGCGTGCTGCGCCTGCTCCAGGACACGAAGTTCGGCGGCTACGCGGCCCACCCCCGGGACTTCGCGGAGGCGGTCATGGCCGTCTCCCGTCACGACGGTGCCGCGGGCTGGGTCTGCGGTGTCGTCGGGGTCCACCCCTGGGAGGTGGCGCAGATGGATCCGCGCCTCTCCCAGGAGATCTGGGGCGCCGACCCCGAGACCTGGATCGCCTCGCCCTACATGCCGAACGGGATCGCCGAACCGGTGGACGACGGCTATGTCCTGTCCGGACGCTGGCCGTTCTCGTCGGGCACGGACCACTGCGACTGGGTCTTCCTGGGCGCGCTGGTGGGCGACGGCAAGGGGAGACCGGCTTCCCCGCCGACCGTGCTCCACGTGGTCCTGCCCCGGTCGTCGTACGAGATCATCGACGACTCCTGGGACGTGATCGGGCTGTCCGGCACGGGCAGCAAGGACGTCGTCGTCGACGGCGCGTTCGTCCCGCGCTACCGGACCGTCAACCAGGACGAGGTGTCGGCGGGTGAGGCCGCGGAACGCAACGGCGTCACCGAGGCCCTCTACCGTCTGCCGTTCACCTCCATGTTCCCGCTCGGGATCACCTCGGCGGTCATCGGCATCTGCGAGGGCGCGCTCGACGTCCACCTGGCACTCCAGCGGGACCGGGTCGCCGTGACCGGAGTCCAGATCCGCGACGACCCGTACGTGCTCTACGCGGCGGGCGAGGCCGCGGCGGAGATCGCCGCCTCCCGGGTGCAGCTGCTCGACGGCATCAGCCGGATCTACGACCAGGTCGTGGCCGGCGAGCCGGTGACCATCGAGGACCGCTCCAACGTCCGGCGCAACCAGGTGCGTTGCGCCTGGCGGGCCGTCTCGGCCCTCGACGAGATCTTCACCAGGTCCGGAGGGAACGTGATCCGGCGCGACAACCCGCTCCAGCGGTACTGGCGGGACGCGCACGTGGGCCTCGCGCACATGATCCACGTCCCGGGTGCGGCCTATCACGCCAACTCCGTGGCGCGGATGGGTCTTGAACTGCCGCCACCGCTGCGCGTGATGATCTGACACCCCCGCCCCTGCGGCCGAGGAGGAACCACCCATGCACTCCGCCGACGGTACGAAGCCTCCGTCTCCCCGTGACCCGAACCCCTCGGACGACCGGCGCCGCTTCCGGGAGGTGCTGGGAAACTTCCCCACGAGTGTCGTCGCCATCACCGCGGGAGGGCCCGGGGAGCGGCCCGAGGGGATGATCGTCGGATCGTTCACCTCGGTCTCGCTCGACCCGCCGCTGGTGGCATTCCTCGCGGACCGCTCGTCCAGCACCTTCCCGAGGATCCGCGCCGCCGGCCGCTACTGCGTCAACGCGCTGGCGGCCGATCAGGAGGCGGTGTGCCGATCGATGGCGGCCAGGGGCGCCGACCGGTTCGCCGGCCTCGACTGGCAGCCGTCCCCGCTGGGCAACCCCGTCCTCGACGGCGTCGTCGCCTGGGTCGACTGCGTGATCGAGGACGTCCTGGAGATCGGCGACCACTACCTGGCCGTGGGCAGGGTCCACGACCTGCGCGTGCAGTCGGCCAAGACTCCACTGCTGTTCTTCCGCGGTGGCTACGGCGACTACTTCTCGCCGACGGCGATGGTGCTGGACCGGCTCGTCGGATGGTAGCGCCCGCGCCGGAGCACAGGGGCCGCCGTCCGACGAGCCGGTGCTCAGCCGACCGAGTCCGGCTCCCGCACGGTCACTTCGGCGAGTTCGATGCCCCGGGTCTGGAGCCCCTCCTCGATGAACGCCTTGAGGGAGTCCCCGTCGAGCACACAGGTGGCGCATACGTCGTTCGAGCCCCGGGAGTAGTCGACGGTGAGTCGGGACTGCTCGGGCGAGAACTCGGCGAGACGGATGGAACCGCCGTCCGGAGCGACCATCGGCTCCAGCAGGGTGAGCACTTCCTGGACGACGTCCTGGGCTTGCGGCATGGCCGGTCTCCTCTGTCCGTACTCCGCGTCGAGAGTGCCTGGCACCGCTCAACTGAGGCTGTAAATCGTAGCATTGAGTTAGCTGGTTGAGTGTCCCGACATCTTCAAATCAGTTAACTGTTTTAGTAGAGTCGGCCCGCTAGGCGATGCTCATGGAGCCGCCGCAACCGTGCCGCGGCAGCTCTCCCAGGACGGAGAAAAGGCATGACGCAGACCTCGGCCGAGCCCGCTGATCTCGACAGGGCGCGGGCCAAGTACCGAGCCGAGCGGGACAAGCGCCTCGATCCCGCGCGCCGCGAGATCCTGGACCTCACGGGACGCGAGGAGTTGGTCGAGGACCCCTTCACGGACGTGGTGCCACGCGGGCCGCTGCACGACACCGTCGACGCGGTCGTCGTGGGAGGGGGCTTCGGCGGCCTCCTCGCCGCCGCGCATCTGCGCAAGGCCGGAGTCGACCGCATCCGCGTCGTCGAGAAGGCCGGAGACGTGGGCGGGGTCTGGTACTGGAACCGCTACCCCGGCGCGATGTGCGACGTCGAGTCCTATGTGTATCTCCCGATGCTGGAGGAACTGGGCTACATCCCCCGGCACCGCTACGCCTACGGCCCCGAAATCCTCGCCTACGCAAGGAAGTTGGCGGCACACTTCGAGCTCTACGAGCACGCGCTGTTCCACACTTCCGTGACCGGCCTGCGCTGGGACACGGCAGGCGCGAGGTGGAGCGTCCGGACCGACCGCGACGACGAGTTCGAGGCCCGCTACGTGGTGGTGGCCCACGGTTCCTTCACCTCCCTGAAGCTGCCGGCCATCGACGGCATCGACACCTTCGAGGGCCGGCTGTTCCACACCTCGCGGTGGGACTACGACTACACCGGCGGAGGTCCCGCTGCCCCTCTCGCCAAGCTCGGCGACAAGAGTGTCGGTGTCATAGGCACCGGTGCCACCGCGGTACAGATCGTCGCGCCGCTGGCCGAGTCGGCGAAGAAGCTCAGCGTGTTCCAGCGCACCCCGTCCACCGTCGGCGTCCGCGACAACCGCGAGACGGACCAGGAGTGGGCGAAGACCCTGGAACCCGGCTGGCAGAAGCGGCGGCGCGACAACTTCACCCTCGTCACCAACGGCGAGAAGATCACCGAGGATCTGGTGCAGGACGGCTGGACCGTCTTCTACCACGCGATGCTGAGCAGCGAGGGCTACGGCGACCTGAGCGCCGAAGAGCTGGCCGAGCGGCGGGAGTTGACGGACCTTCAGCACATGGAGAACATCCGGGCCCGGATCGACGCGGTCGTACGGGACCCCGGCACGGCCGAGGCGTTGAAGCCGTACTACCGCTACCAGTGCAAGCGCCCCTGCTTCCACGACGAGTACCTGCCCGCCTTCAACCGGCCCAACGTCCACCTCGTCGACACCCAGGGGCAGGGCGTCCAGCGGATCACCGCGAAGGGAGTCGTGGTCGACGGCGTCGAGTACCCCCTCGACTGCCTGGTCCTGGCCACCGGCTTCGACCAGGACTCGTCGTACGTCGACCGGATCGGCTTCGACGTCACCGGGCTCGACGGCATCACCCTCTCCCGGAAGTGGCAGCACGGACCCGAGACCTTCCAGGGCGTGATGACCAGCGGATTCCCCAACTTCTTCTTCCTGCCGCCCAATTACACCCAGGGCACCGCCGCCGTGAACTTCGTCCACACCCTGGAGGAGACGGTCCGTCATGTCGCCTTCCTCGTCGGCGAGTTCGAGCGACAGGGCGTCGTCGCGGATGTCACCCGGCGGGCCGAGGACGCGTACGTCCAGCGTGTCGTGGCCGGCTCCGGCCTCGCGCTGCTGGGCGGCGGTTCCTTCCTGAAGGACTGCACACCCGGACGCTGGAACAACGAGGGAGACCCCGAGGGGCGGCCCCGGAAGAACGTCAACTACCCGGGTACGTCGACCGCCTACTTCAGCATGCTGGAGGAGTGGCGCAGGCGCGGCGACCTCACCGACCTGAGCCTCACGCCCCGGCCCGAACCGGCCGCCGTGCCCGGACCGTCCGACGACGCGAGGAATACCCGATGACCGGCACCGCCCCCGAAGCACCCGTACCGGGCACGCCGACCGCCCGGCGCTTCCAGGACAAGGTCGTCTTCATCACCGGAGCGGCCCGCGGACAGGGCCGCGCCGAGGCGGTGCGCTTCGCCGCTGAGGGCGCCGACATCATCGCGCTCGACATCTGCGAGGACCTGCCCACCACCAACTACCCCGGTGCGACCCCCGAGGACCTCGCAGAGACGGCACGCCTCGTCGAGAAACTCGGGCGGCGTGTGCGGACCCACAAGGCCGACGTACGCGACTTCCCGTCCCTGCGGGCGGCGTTGGAGGAGAGCGTCGCCGAACTGGGGCGCCTGGACGTGGTGGTGGCGAACGCCGGCATGACGACCGCCGGCCGCGCCTGGGAGATCGACCTGGAGCACTGGCAGGCGACCATCGACATCAATCTGACCGGTGCCTTCCACACGGTGAAGGCGGCCGTCCCGCTCATGATCGAGCAGGCCACCGGGGGCGCGATCGTCTTCACCAGCTCGGTGGCCGGTCTCCGGGGACTGCCCCTGCTGGCCGACTACGTGGCGGCCAAACACGGTGTCACCGGACTGGCCAAGACGCTGGCCAACGAACTGGGACCGCACCGGATCAGGGTCAACTCCGTGCACCCGCACGGCGTGGCCACCCAACTCGTCCCAGGAATCCGCGCGTTGATCGAGAACGACCCGGAGCTGGGGGCCTTCTACCAGGGCGTCCTGCCCGACGGCGTCAGCGAGCCCGAGGACATCGCGGCGGCGGTCGCCTGGATCGCCTCGGACGAGGCACGGCACATCACCGGAATCCAGCTACCGGTGGACCTCGGCCGTACCAATCGCTGACCCGACGCGACGGCGCAACGCCGGTGCCGGCCAAGGGAGTTCGGCCGACCGGAATCCCGAGAAGCAACGAGGAGCCAGTGATGGCCACAGAGGAGGCAGTGATGGCCACAGGGGAGTCCTACGACGTCATCGTCGTCGGGTCCGGAGGGGGCGGGCTCGTCGGGGCCTACGTCGCCGCGTCGCGTGGTCTGCGCACGCTCGTCATCGAGAAGACGGACCGGGTCGGCGGCACCACCGCCTATTCCGGTGCGGGACTCTGGTATCCGGGCTCCGCGCCCATGAAGCGGGCAGGTGTGGAGGACGACGCCGAGAACGCCCGGACGTATCTGCGCAGCGTGGTGGACGACGACACCAGGGAGCACCTCCAGGACGCCTATCTCGACGCCGGCCCGAAGCTGATCGACGAGCTCGAACAGAACCCCTGGTTCCAGTCGTTCGTCCACGGGCCTGTGCCCGACTACTTCGCGTCGAACCCCGGCTCCTCTCCCGGCGGACGGACGATCTTCCCTCCGGAGGTCGCCGTCGCCGACCTCGGTGAACACGCCGCGCTGGTACGGGACTCGATCCCCACCGAACGGTGGGGCGTGGCCCCGGGCCCGGTGCTCGACGGCGGCCGTGCCCTCATCGGCAGGGCCCTGATGGCCTTCCTGGAGACGGGCAAGGGCTCGCTCCGGGTCAATACCCGGCTGGAGAGCCTGGTCCTGGAGGCCGGCAGGGTGGTCGGCGTCACGGCATCGGCCGAGGGCGGCGAGCAGCTCACCTTCCGGGCCGAGCGCGGGGTCCTGCTCGCCGCCGGCGGCTTCGAACGCGACGCGGAACTGCGCCAGAAGCACCACCCGGTGCCGCTCGACGGCAGTTGGTCGAACGGCACCCCCGGCAACACCGGCGACGCCCTCCGCGCCGGAGTCGCCGTGGGCGCGGACACCGACCTCCTGGACGAGGCGTGGTACGTACCGGGTCTCGTCCATCCGGACGGCCTGCCGGTGTTCCACACCGGGACCCGCGGCGGCATCTGGGTCAACGGCGCGGGCGAACGCTTCGTGAACGAGACCCGCCCCTACGACCAGGCAGGCCACGAACTCGTCCGACTCCACGTGACCACAGGCGTGTCGCACATCCCCTGCCACTGGGTGTTCGACCAGCGGCACCTCGACCGCGACAGTTTCGGGGGATCACCCGACGAACCGGTCCGCCCGGAATGGCTGCGGTCGGGCGCCCTGAAGAAGGCCGACAGCCTGGCGGCACTCGCCGGACTGATCGGGGTGCCGTACGAGCAACTGACCAAGACCGTCGAGGAGTTCAACGGATACGCACACACCGGTGTGGACGAGCGATTCCACCGGGGTGAGACCCCGTGGGACCAGATGTACCAGCACATCGTGGGCTTCCCCGCCGGACCCGTGATGAACTACCCGGCCCCCGCCTCGCCGGACTGGCCCAACCCGCTGCTCCTGCCGCTCGACACCCCGCCGTACTACGCCGCGACCATCGTCCTGTCGGACATCGGCACCAAGGGCGGCCTGCGGACCGACGAGCACGCACGCGTGCTGCGCCCGGACGGCGGACCGATAGCGGGGCTCTACGCGGCGGGGAACACGGCGGCGGCCATGTCGGGGCGGACATACCCGGGTGCCGGAACCCCCATCGGCAGCAGCCTGGCCTTCTCGTACCGTGCGGTGCTCGACCTCGTGGGGACCGGGTCCGTGGTGTAGCCAGGTACACCGCGGTCCCGGGAGCGGCCTCCCTCGTGGCGAGGCGTGTCCTGCGGAATCGTTGAGTTCAGGCGGACGGCATGTGCTTCCGATCTGCCTGTCCACAACTTCTTGACCGAAAAGGAATGACCATGAGGGCAGCTGTCTACAACGGGATGCTGGACGTCGAGGTCGTCGAACTGGAGACGCCGACCTGCGGACCCGGCGACGTACTGCTGAGGAATCTCTACAGCAGTGTGTGCGGCTCCGACGTCTCCGCGTACTTTCACGGTCCCCGTGCCCATCGGGTCAACCCCGGCAGCGAGTTCGGCCACGAGATGGTGTCCGAGGTGGTGGCCAAGGGCGCCGAGGTGACGGGACTGGAGGTGGGGGACCGGGTCTACCCGTACCCGGTACTCGCCGCCGGGGACTCCTCCCGCGCCGGCACCCTGGGCGGGTTCTCGGAGTACCTTCTGGTCCCGGACTGCGAGGTGGGCAAGCAGGTCTACCTGGTCGACGAGCGGATCACCTCGAAGGAGGCCGCGCTGATCGAGCCGTTCACCGTCGCCACGCACGCCGCCCGCCGGGCGGGCCCGCAGAAGGGCGAGACCGCGATCGTCCTGGGCGCGGGCACGATCGGCATCGGCGCCGCCATAGCGCTCACCCACTTCGGCTGCGCGAAGGTGATGGTCGTCGACCTGTCCGGCTTCCGGCTGGAGAAGGCGGCCGAGCTCGGCTTCGAGACGTGCAACCCGTCCGAGGAGGATCTGGCGGCCAAGGCTGTCGAGGTGTTCGGTGAGGCGCGGGCGCTGAAGGGCACCACCGCCGATGTGGACATCTTCATCGAGGCGACCGGCGTGGACGCCTTGATCGGCACCTACCAGGACATGGGCAAGATCTTCAGCAGGATGGTCGTGGTCGGCGTCCACCACGAGTCGGTCCCCGTGAATCTGTCGACCCTCGCCTACGCCCATCAGAGCCTGATCGGATCCGGCGGATATTTTCCCGAGGACGTCGACACCGTGATGGAGGTGATGGCGGGCAAGGAGTTCGACATCGAGTCGATCGTCACGCACGAGTTTCCGCAGAGCGAGATCGTCCAGGCCATCAGGACCGCCGCCGATGTCGGTGAAGCGCTGAACGTGATGATCAAGTACTGAACCCCGTGCGCGAGTCGCACGGGCACCGGACGACACCAAGATCTCCACCGCCCGCGTTGATCTCCGAAGGGCCTAAAATATTCAACTATGCCAAGATCACCAGGGCACGGGCCGGGCTTCGAGATCAGACGTCAGGAGATCATCGACAAGGCGGCCGCGTTGTTCGCGGACAAGGGCTACGCCGCCACCGGTATCGCCGAGGTCGGGGACGTCGCCGGTCTGGGCAGGGGAGCGCTGTACTACTACATGGGTTCCAAGGAGAATCTCCTCGTCGAGATCCAGGACCGGGTGATGCGCCCCATGCTGGCTTCCGCCCACCGGATCGCCGCCCTGGAGGACGTGGATCCGGTGCTACGGCTGCGCATGCTGTCGCAGACACTGCTGGAGAACATCCTGGCCCGACTCGATCACGTCCGGGTCTACGAGCACGACTACCGGAACCTGCGGGGGGCCAACCGCACGCGGCTGTTGAACCAGCGCCGTGAGTTCGAGGAGATCGTCCAGGAGTTGCTGGTCGCCGCGATGGAAGACGGTTCGTTCCGCAGACTCGACCCGAGACTGGCCACTCTGCAGTTCCTCAACATGCACAATCACACCTACCAGTGGGTGAAGGTCGACGGCGCGTGGAACGCGCAGTACCTGTCGAGCGAGTACTGCACCACCTTCTTCCGAGGCCTGGGCAGTCCAGGAAGCCGGTTCGACGACATCGAGGACCGCGTGGTGGAGTACCTCGCCAAGCGGGAGTCCGCCGTCCCGGAACCGCTGCCACACGCCGGCATCGACTGACCCGAACCGTCCGGGACCGTCGTGGCCGACGAACAGGAGCCCGCCGGTGCCGCAGCCGGCGAGGATCACGCGGACGGGAGCTGCGAACAGGCCGGCGTGGGTACCGAGAGGCGACTTTTGCCGCGAGTACCGGCAGGCGACGTGTCGTGTCTTCCGCGCGCGACCCGGCCGGACGAGCGGCTGGGGCGCGCGCGGTCGCAGTATGTGAGCCGGCTGCGTCCGTTCCGTCGACTCTGTGTTGCGTTCTGAGCATTGCCCCGCCGTATCCGCGTCCGTTACCGTAACGGCGATTGATTCGCTGACCGATCGGTACAACCTCCGAAGTCCCGTGGCGGAGCGGGAGATTGCTCGACATCTGGAGGGGCTCTTGACTGAATCGACGAACGCCTCGGGTGAGGAACAGCCAGGCGCCGTACGTGATCGAGCGGGGGTCGCGTCCGCTCCGATCGAGGTCGACGTGCTGGTGATCGGAGCCGGCGCCACGGGTATCTACCAGCTCTGCCGCGCTCGCGAAGAGGGCTTCTCCTCGCTATTGCTGGAGGCCGGCCACGGGGTCGGTGGCATCTGGTACTGGAAACGCTCGTTCCAAGCGGCCTCCGATGGAGCACGAGTTGACGCCGGTCGCTCTTTCCCGGGGAAATGGTGGGAAGAGCAGGCGCGCTCCGACGAGTTGCCCGGACCGCCGGAGATCGGGCGCTGTCTGGACCATCTGAACCACGTTGTCGACCGCTCCGGCGTACGTCGTGGAATGCGGTTCGGCGCCACCGTGAGGTCGGCGGTCTACGACGATCCTTCCGGGACATGGGGGGTGACGACCACCGACTCCGTCGAGTACCGCGCTCGCTTCCTCGTGGCCACCACGGGTGTCCTCTCGGCGCCGACGAAGAGAACGCGCGACTTCATCTGCATGCGAGTCGCGCTGATTGAAGCCGGTTTGGGTGGAACGCGGTATGTCACGACGGGGAATGAATTCCCTCAGGGCGGACGCGAACGCAATGCGGTGGTCGACATGAAGAAGGGGCGACAGGCGCCGCGCCCGAATGCCCGCAGCCTGGTCAAGGCTCCTGAGGCGGTCGAAGGGCCCGACGACGTCGGTTTCGACACCGCTCGGGCGGCCGAGTCCGACGTCGACGACGGCGTGTTGAAGAGGCTGGGGGTCCGGGGTCGGGAAGGGCTCAAGCTGAAGGGTTACTGGTCGGGCGGTCCCCGCACCTACCTCGGTGTGATGACCGCGGGATTCCCGAATTTCTTCTTTCCCGGCGGTCGTTACGGCACCCTCCGCGACAACCCCCAGTGCGCTGGAGATCAGGTGGATATCGTCACCGGTGCTCTCGTGTACGCGCGTGATCACGGACATGACGTCGTCGAGGTGGAACTCGCGGCGGAGGAGGAATGGACGAACCTGATGGAGAGCGGTGAGTCCCGCCTGACGTACTCCTCCCCGAATGGGGCCGGTTGGTCTCGCCTGCGCGATATGGCCGTGGCCATTGAGGACTACGAGTACGCGGGGTTCATCTTTTCCAAGGCGGACAGCGCCGCCTGACCTCGCCTCGATATACCGGGCGCGGTGCTGGACGGTGGGAATCGGTGATGGCCGGAGAATTCGGACGCGCGATCAGCCTGATGCCGACAGCCTTGGGTGCCTCATCGCCGTATACGATCTCCGCGTTCGAGGGTGGCCATGGCCCGCTCGCCGAGGCGGCAGCAGGGCAGGGCTACGGCCGGCTCAGCAGGCGACGGGCCCGTTCGAGGACCGGTCGGTCGACCATGCGGCCGTTCACCACGGTGACCGCTCCGTCGGCCGCCTGGTCGGCTGCCGCCCGGACGATCTCGCGGGCCTGTTCGCGTTCCGCGTCCGACGGGGTGAACACCCCGTTCACCGCCGGTACTTGACGGGGGTGGACGCACAGTTTGCCGGTGTAGCCGAGCCTCGCGGCCCGTTCGGCGTCGGTCACCAGCGCACGCTCGTCGTGCAGCGCGGTCGTGACTCCGTCGAGCGGGGGTGCCACACCGGCCGCGGCCGACGCGAGCACCAGATGGGAGCGGGTGTACGCCAGCGCCGTCGAGTCGTCGGGGTCCACGCCGAGCTCGGCCGCCAGGTCGACGCTGCCGAAGCCGGCCCGGATCACGCCGGGCACCGCAAGGACGGCACGGGTATCCAGCACTCCGGCCGCCGTCTCCAGCAGCGGGACGACGGCCGAGCCCGGGTGCAGCCGGGCCACCAAGTCGGCGATCTGGTCCGGCCGTTCGGCCTTGGGCAGCATCACCGTGCGCGGGCGGTCCGCGAGGGCGGCCACGTCCCGGTCGTACCACGGGGTGGCGGGGGCGTTGATCCGTACGATGCCCGTGCCCCCGTCGGACAGCCAGGCGAGGACGTGCTCGCGGGCCTCGTCCTTGGCGTGGGGGGCCACGGCGTCCTCCAGGTCGAGGACGATGCCGTCGGCGCCCGCGGCGGCGGCTTTGGCGAACCGGTCCGGGCGGTGTCCCGGAACGAACAGCAGGGTCCGCGCGGAGGCGACCCGCCGCCGGTGGTCGGGCTCGTTCACCGGACGCCCCGCTTGTCCAGCCAGCCGAGGATCACCTGGAGGGCCTCGCGGTTGTTCCTCTCCAGCATCATGCCGTGCCCGTTGCCGTGGACGCCGTGGTCGGCGAGCCGCACCAGGTCGACGTCGCAGCCGGCCTGTTCCAGGAAGGCCACCAGATGCCCGTCGAAGAGGACGAACGGTGACGCCTCCGCGGTGACCACGGCGATCGGCATCCGGGACAGGTTCGTGAGTCTGCGGGCCGGTTCCGCCTGGAGGGTCATCGGGATGCCGCTGGCCGTGTCCTGGGTGAGCAGGCTCAGTTCGGAGGGGTCGGCGGCGGGAGGGTCGTACGTCAGCGGGGCGGCTGTCAGTCCCCAGTCCAGGGAGAAGGCGCCCGGGCGGACGGCGAACGGGGGGCCGACGGTCTCGACGGCGACCAGCGCTCTGACGAGTTCGGGCCGGGCGTCGGCGGAGAGGTACCCGGCCGGGCCGCCGGCCGAATGGCAGACGACGATCGCGGGGCCGATCCGGTCCAACAGCTCGGCCATGCGGGCCTGTTCCAGCGCGTGCATCGCCGCGGTGTCCGCGAGCATCGGCCCGCTGCCCGCCATGGCCTGGGCGACCACCGGATCGTCGGCCGTGCGGCCGCCGGGCCATTGCGTGTGCCCTTCCGCGAACCCCTCGGGGGCGAAAATCCCCAGGTACGCCTCGGTCGGCATCATCGGACCCATGGCACCGAGCACGTCCGGATGGTGCGGTGACCTGCCGTGCCCGGGGCGGTCCACCACATAGACGGTGTAGCCCTCCCGCACCAGATGCGCGGCCCACCCGGGGCGGCCGTCCGGGGTGCCCAGGTAGTCAAGGCCCTGGCCGCCGCCCCCGTGCACGAGCACCACCGGGTACGGCCGGCGCACCTCGGCGGGCGACTCCCACTCGACGTACATCTGACCGCGGGGGACGGTCCCGCCCCCGTCCTGCATGGCCGGCTCCGCCCCCACCCAGAAGAACCCCCTGCGTGAAGTGATCGGTTCACTCACTGCGCACACCGCCCTGTCGTTCGCTGACCGAACATCTCGTAGGGTGAGGTTAGGGGTGCGGTGGTGGCGAGTCAATGAAATCGAAACGAAAATGTTCGGTGAGCGCACAAACGTGCGCTACAGTGACACTTCACGGTTTCGGGATCCCTCCACTCCGCGTTGACCGGAAGGCGTCTGCCATGACCGATCAAGCCCGTCAGTCCCATCGCCAGGGGCGTTTCTTCGAGGACTTCAAGGCCGGTGACGTCTACCGGCACCCGCTGGGACGCACCATCAGCGAGGCGGACAACACCTGGTTCACGCTCCTGACGATGAACACGCACCAGTCGCACTTCAACGCCCACTACGCCGAGGGCACCCCGTACAAGAAGGTCCTGGTCAACTCGGGCTTCACCATCGCGCTGGTGCTCGGCCAGACCGTCTCGGACATCAGCCAGAACGCGGTCGCCAACCTGGAGATGACCGACGTCAGGCTGCTCCACCCGGTCTTCGTCGGCGACACGCTGTACGCCGAGTCGATCTGCACGGCCGTGCGCCCGTCGCGGTCCCGCCCCTCGGTGGGAATCGTCACCTCCCGCACCCGGGCCCTGAACCAGGACGGCGAGGTCTGCCTCTCCTTCACCCGCTCGGTGATGGTCAACCGGCGTGACTCCCCGCACGCCGGCACTCCCTTCCCGGAGGCCAGGGGTGGACCGATCGCCCTGCCGGAGACCGGAGGGGCCGCATGACGGCGACCCCCCTGCCCCTCGCGGGCCTGCGGATTCTCGCCGTCGAGCAGTACGGCGCCGGCCCGTTCGGCTCGCTCCACCTGGCCGATCTCGGGGCCGAGGTGATCAAGATCGAGGACCCGTCCGTCGGCGGCGACGTGGGCCGCGGCATCCCGCCCTTCGCCCGCGACGCCGACTCCCTCTTCTTCCAGTCGCTCAACCGCAACAAGCGCTCGATCGCCCTGGACCTGACGAACCCCGCGGGCCGGGAGGTCTTCGAGGAACTCGTCCGCCGCAGCGACGCCGTCTTCTCCAACCTGCGCGGCGACGTCCCGGCGAAGATCCGGATCACGTACGACGACCTCAAACACCTCAACCCGCGCGTCGTCTGCTGTTCGCTCAGCGGCTTCGGCATGCACGGCCCGCGCCGCGACCAGCCCGGCTACGACTACGTGCTCCAGGGCCTGGCCGGCTGGATGACGATGACCGGCGATCCCGAGGGCCCGCCCACCAAGTCCGGCCTCTCCCTCGTCGACTTCTCGGGCGGGATGGCCGCCGCGCTCGCCCTGCTCGCCGGGGTGCACGGCGCGCGCACGACCGGCACCGGCATGGACTGCGACGTCAGCCTCTACGACACCGCGATGTCGATGCTCAACTACCTCGCCGCCTGGCACCTCAACGCCGGATACGAACCCCGCCGCACCCCGCAGTCGGCGCACCCGAGCCTGGTGCCGTTCCAGAACTTCCGGACCGCCGACGGCTGGATCGTCATCGCCTGCCCGAAGGAGAAGTTCTGGCACCGGCTGCTGCACGTCCTCGGCGAGCCGTCCTGGGCGGGCGACCCCCGGTTCGCGTCGTTCGAGACCCGCCACGAGCACGCCGCCGACCTCGTCCCGCTCATCGAGAAGGAACTCTCCCGGCACGGCACCGACACCTGGGTGCGGTTGCTGGAGGCCGAGGGCGTCCCGTGCGCCCGCGTCAACACGGTCGCCGAGGCACTGACCGAAGAGCACACCCTGGCGCGGGAGTTGATCGTGACCGCAGAGCACCCGGAGTGGGGCGAGGTGCGCCAGGTGCTCACGGCGGCCCGGGCCGGCACGGCGCGCGCCACCCACACCCGGGCCCCGAGGCTCGGTGAGGACACCGACGACGTACTGGCCGGACTGTGCGGCTATGACATGACGAAGCGTCAGGAGCTGGGCTCAGCAGGGGCGTTCGGCGCAGCCACCGCCGCGGATGCGGACGTCGCCGCCACGGCAACGAAGGAATGAGAACCGCATGGACTTCACACTCAACGACGAGCAGCAGCAGTTCCGCCGCACTCTGCGTGACTTCGTCGACAAGGACATCGTCCCGGTCGCCCGCGAGTGGGAGCAGGGCGGACGCTACCCCGCCGAGATCGTCGAGACGATGAAAGAGATGGGCCTGTTCGGCCTGCTGGTCCCCGAGGAGTACGGCGGACTCGCGGTCGACCTGGTCTCCTTCGCCCTCGTCTTCGAGGAGATAGCCCGCGGCTGGATGGGCGTGGCCGGCATCCTCGGCAGCCACTCCCTCGCCACCTGGATGATCGCCAAGCACGGCACCGAGGACCAACGCACCCGCTACCTGCCCGAGTTGGCCACCGGTGAGCGCCGTACCGGCATCGCCCTCACCGAGCCCGACGCGGGCAGCGACCTCCAGGGCATCACCACCCGCGCCCGCCTCGACGGCGACCACTACGTCGTCGACGGCACCAAGATGTGGATCACCAACGCCCGTTACGCGGACCCCATGCCGGTCCTCGTCAAGACCGACTCCACCGCCTCCCCGGCCCACCGGGGCATGAGCATCCTGCTCGTCGACGCGGACACCCCCGGCTACGAGGTCACCCGTGACCTGCCCAAGCTCGGCTACAACGGCCCCGAGACCTGCGAGATCGTCCTGACGGGCGTGCGGGTGCCGAAGGAGAACCTGCTCGGCGGCGTCGAGGGCCGCGGACTGCAACAGGCGCTGTCCGCACTGGAGGTGGGCCGGATCAACGTGGCCGCCCGCAGCGTGGGCATCGCCCAGCGTGCCTACGAGGAGGCGCTGGACTACTCCAGGCAGCGACGCGCCTTCGGCCGGCCCATCGCCGACTTCCAGGCGATCCAGCTGAAGATCGCCGACATGGCGACCGGCGTCCAGAGCGCCCGGCTGCTCACCTACTGGGCGGCGAGCCGCAAGGACGACACCGAACGGGCCGACCTGGAGACCGGGATGGCCAAGCTGCACGCCTCCGAGGTCGCCGTCAGCGCCGCCCAGGAGGCCATGCGTGTGCACGGCGCGTACGGCTACTCCAAGGAGTACGAGGTCGAGCGCCTCTTCCGCGACTCGATGCTGATGAGCATCGGTGAGGGCACCAGCGACATCCTGCGCACGGTGATCGCGAAGAAGCTCGTCGCGGGCGACGGACGCGTCGGCTGACCTCTCCCGGCCGTCAGCGCACCGCCTCGATCACACCACTGAAGAAACGAGGTGAGGGCATGCCCACGCCCCCTCAGCAGAACCCC